>CAXTDG010000165.1:0-8615 GCA_964242675.1 uncultured Chitinophagaceae bacterium | reverse complement strand
ATTTAAAAGTCTGAAAGTCGGTAAGACCGAAAGTCCGGAAGGATGTTCTTAATTGTTATGAAGTGTTTTAGATAAGGGAAGGTGTAAAGAATATTGATGAGGTCAATGTTAAGGTGTCTTTCGGACTTTCGATCTTGCCGACTTCCGGACTACTCAAATACTCGCTGCTACAATTTCGGCTACATCCAGCACTTGTACTTCGCCTTCTTTTTCGTTTACTTTAACGCCGTCGGTAAGCATGGTATTGCAAAACGGGCAGGCGGCGGCAATTACCGTAGCACCAGTGCCAATGGCTTCAGCGGTACGGTTCCAATTTACACGGGTGGCCCCTTTTTCCTCTTCTTTAAACATTTGAGCCCCACCGGCACCACAGCAAAATCCATTGCTGCGGCAGCGTTTCATTTCTACCAGGTCGGCATCCAAAGCTTCGAGCACTTGCCGGGGCGCTTCGTAAATGCCATTGCTGCGACCCAGGTAGCAACTATCGTGGTAAGTAATGCGTTTGCCTTTAAAGCTGCCGCCTTCCTTCATTTTTATGCGGCCATCATTTATCAACTGCTGTAGAAAAGTGGTATGATGAATGACTTCATAATTACCGCCTAGCTCGGGATATTCATTTTTGATAATATTGAAACAGTGTGGACAAGCTGTTACAATTTTTTTGATATTGTAGCCATTCAGCAACTGAATATTGTTATAGGCCATCATCTGGAACAAAAACTCGTTACCGGCACGGCGGGCCGGGTCGCCGGTGCAGGCTTCCTCGGCACCCAGCACCGCAAAGTTGATGTTGGCTGCCTCCAGAATAGTAGCAAATGCACGGGTAATTTTTTGAGCCCGCTGGTCGAAACTACCGGCACAGCCCACCCAGAAAAGTATTTCCGGCTCCTTGCCTTCCGCCACCATCTGAGCCATTGTTTGTACGTTCATAGTTACAGTTTAGTCCGAAAGACCGGAAGTTGGAAAGTCCGAAAGTAATTGGTAGAATTTTGATTTTTAAACCAGGAACGGAAGATAACTTTTCGACAAAGCTTCTTTCGGACTTCCGGTCTTCCCGACTTCTGGTCTTTCCGTTGCGAATATACCAGCCTGCTGCACAGAACCGGCTATTTTTGCGCCCCTTTAAGAAAATGAAATCAACAGAGCCGGTTGTACATAGTTGGGAGCGGTGGCCATTCTGGCTTATCTATTTTCCACTGTCGTTTGTGTGGTTGTATTACATCATCCGTGCAAGGGCGGTTTGGTTTTTTACGCCCAGCAATCCTACCATCACATTTGGCGGTATGCAGGGTGAAACTAAGAGTGAAATGTATGCCCGGTTGCCCAAAGAGGCGTACGCAACAACGGTAGTTATTCAACCAAAAAGCCCTTTTGAAGAAGTGCTTCGCAAAATAGAAGAGCAACAGATTAGCTGGCCTTTTGTGGTAAAACCAGATGTAGGAGAGGCGGGAATCTTGTTTCGGAAAATAGATACAGTGGCACAATTACACGAGTATCATTTAAAAGTAAAGGCCGCTTACTTGGTGCAGAATATGATTTTGTACCCGATAGAGGTAAGCGTTTTTTACTACCGTATGCCTAACGAAAACAGTGGCACCATTACAGGCTTTTTGCACAAAGTGCCGATGCATGTACTAGGTGATGGGAAAAGTACACTTCGCCAATTAGTCGATCAACATCCTAAGGCAGCCGCTTTTTTTGCTGAGATAGAAAAAGTACATGCTGGCAATTTTGAGAAGGTACTGCCTGTGGGGGAGAAATACATATTCAGCCATGCAGCTAACCACCGCCGGGGTGCCCGATTTCATAACCTGCAAAATGAAATAGACGATACGCTGCTAGCCCTGTTTGATAAGATAAGTCAGCAGGCTGGTGGCTGGTACTATGGCCGATACGATGTAATGTGCCAAAGCGTAGATGACCTGAAAGAAGGAAGGAACTTTTGCCTGCTAGAATACAACGGCTGCGGTGCCGAACCCAACCATATTTATGACAGTGGTTATACGCTGGGCCAGGCTTACCGGGAGATACTAAAACACTGGGCAGCGCTGTACCGCATTAGCCGTTATAATACTAAGCAAGGCATCAAAACCTGGCCGCTATTCAAAGGCTGGCGGTTTATTCGGCAGGCTAAAAAAACAATCCGGCAGGAAGTGGAGATGGAGAAAACGCTTAGCTTTTAAACGAGAAATTTCTTAAAAACTTATTGAGTAATAGTTTCAATAAACTGCTACGTTACTCAGCAACGGGCAGGCTTTCGCACCAGTAATAGTAATTCTCAGTTTATTCGTTTGCAAGGGCCTGATCTGCAGAATACGTTTGTAGCCAACAGTTGTTCCGTCGGCCAGTTTTTGCCATTCACCATTTACCAAAGCTTCTATGGTAAACGTTTCAATCCGTTGGCCGAGTGCTATGTATTCCTGCAAAGTGATGAAATGAGCCGTTTGCTGCTTGCCTAAATCAATTTCAATTGAAGCAGTTGTAAGGCTATCCTCCGTAGTCCAATAGGTATTTTCTTTTCCATCGGTAAGCATAGCAGCACTGTACTGTTTTTGGTGTCCTCTCCAGGTACTGGCGATGGCTTTTGCCCCGGCTGCCAGATTTTTACCCAACCTCTCATTTAGTAGCCGCTTAAAACCTAACAGACTTTGTACATCGGTCGGATGAAAGTTGCCCGTCGTATCTGGTGGAATATTGAGTAGCAATACCGCACCCCGCCCAACAGAACTGAGGTACAGGTTGAATAACTGCTCCGGTGTTTTCACCAGACTATCTTCTTTTGCATGCCAGAACCAGCCGGGCCGTATGGAAACATCTACTTCAGCAGCAGCCCAGTGCTTGCCATTCGGGTCGCCATGTTGCAGCAGGTTTTCGCTATTGGTAAAACCCGGATATAAGGTGTCAAGCGTAATGGTATTCCAGTTGGGATCTCCTGCCCGGCCAGTTTCAGTGCCGCACCAACGCAGGTCGGGGCCGGCATCGCTAAAAAGCAATATGGATGGTTGTAAACGGCGAGCCAGTGCAATAGCCGTTGGCCATTGGTAATATGTTTTTCGGTCAATCTTGCGTACCTCGTTTGCCCCACCGTAATAGCCGTTTCCACCATTGGCTCCATCCATCCAAAACTCGAAGACATTGCCATACTTAGTTAGTAGTTCCGATAATTGGTTTCGATAGAGTTGCAGGTAGCCCGGCTTGCCATAGCTGGCTGCATTTCTGTCCCAGGGCGATAGATAGACCCCGAATTTCAGCCCGGCTTTTTGGGTGGCATCCGACACTTCTTTTACTACATCGCCTTTGCCATTTTGATAGGGGCTTTTACTAATATTATGCAGTGCATACTGGCTGGGCCATAGGCAAAACCCATCATGATGCTTTGCGGTGAGAATAATGCCTTTGAAACCAGCCTGTTTCAAGGTTTCTATCCATTGGCCGGGATTGAATGCCGTTGGACGAAACAGCATTTCTGACTCGCCGCCATCGCCCCATTCTTTATTGGTAAAAGTGTTGATGGTAAAATGAATAAAAGCATTGTACTCCATTTTGTACCAGGCCAACTGCTGCTGCGTAGGCAAAGGGCCGAAAGGAGCCGGGGCTTTAAACTGCTGAGCTTGTAGTGAAATAGTTAGTAGTAAAGCCGGTAGGAGCGTAGCTAAAAATTTCATAATGCAGGATACAAATAATTTTTTCTGATGCTGCAAAAAATCTTACCTCTATTAAACACTTAGGAATAGAGAAGCATAAATGAAACATAATGTAAAAGACGGAACAACGCAGATTCCTATCTTCTTTTACAGAGTTCTTCGACTGATTGCGGGCATTCATCGATATTAGGATTTTTGTATTCGTCTGGCAACTGTACATTTAAAGACTAACCGCCTGACAAAGTGATTGCTACTCATCAATGCTGCAACCCATACATCGACCGTTTTTCAAGGTCTTTTAGTAAACTAATTTTATTAATTGCTTTTACAGGCGCTGCCAGCCCGTTGCTGGCCAGCCATGTAAAAGGAGGCTACATTAGGTATGAATATCTTGGCGCAGGCAGTTCTTCCGGCACTTCACAATATAAAGTGACCGTAACTGTATTTTACGGTTGTGGTGTTAACGGGCCAAAAGCCTCAGTAACACTTAAGGCACAGGATGCCTCCAGTGGGTCGTCGGTTTTATCAACCACCATCAGTACAACTACTTCCGGTACTATTACAAAAAGTAGTTTCAACCCCTGCATGAGCAACCCGCCTACTATTTGCTATGAAGTATATACCTATGTTACTACCATTACGTTGACCAATAATACTGCTGGTTATGTGCTGGCCGTTACCGATCAGTATCGTACTGCAGGCATTATCAATATTGCCAGTTCCAGTTCAACCGGAATTGCTTTTACTGCACCAATTCCAGGAGTAATAAACAACGTTGATTACCACACGAATACCAGCCCTGAATTTGCTTTTAAAGACACAGCAATTGTTTGCTACAACGGTATTTTTACCTACCAGTTTAGTTCAAGCGATGCAGTAGATAACGATTCGCTTTCCTACGCTTTTGGTAATGGCTTAAATACAACGAGTACCGGCACCAATCCTTTTTATGCATCGCTTACTTACAATGCTGGCTTTAGTGGTGGGGCGCCAATGGGCAGTGGCGTAATTATTGATCCGGTTACAGGGCTTATATCCGGTACAGCCCCGGCAACGACCGGCGAATACGTAATAGCTGTGTACGTAACCGAGTGGCGGAATGGTGTTGCAATTGCCTCTGTTAAAAAAGAATTACAGATATACGTGTACAACTGTAGCCTGACAGCTGCTGCCCTAGCTCCATCTTACATAAACTGCAACAATTTTACGTTTCAGTTTTCAAATGAATCAACTGCTTCCAACATCACCTCGTACAACTGGGATTTTGGAGTGCCCATCATTACAACCGATGTTTCTACCCAGGCTACGCCTTCCTATACCTACCCCGATACTGGCACCTTTACTATGAAACTAAAAGTGGCTAATGCAGGTGGTTGTGAGGATTCAACTACTTCTACGGTGAAGGTGTATCCCGGTTTTTACCCAGGCTTTACGGTTACAGGTAGTTGCTATCAATCTCCATTTATATTTACCGATACCACCCGGACTCGTTATGGTATAGTAAATAGCCGGGCCTGGAATTTTGGCGACCCCACCGGCAATAACAATACTGCTACAACCCCTACGGCCGCTCATCAATACACAACTGCCGGCAATGCTACCGTCATACTCATTGTTGGTTCTGATAAAGGTTGCCTGGATACGGTGCGTAAAACCATTGTGATAAACGATAAGCCGCAGATTCATTTGCCCTTTACCGATACGCTTATTTGTAGTGGCGACCAGCTACCGCTGAGTGTACAAACCACCGGCACTTCGTTCAGTTGGTCGCCATTGTACAATATCAATAACCAAACCACCAGCAATCCAACAGTTTATCCTAACGATACCACTGTATACACCGTTACGGTTAGGGAAAATGCCTGTGTGGATAGTGCAAAAGTGACCGTAAATGTACTGGATTTTATTACAGTCCATTTTGCTGCCGATACGGCTATGTGTGCCAGCGATACCATTACGCTACGGCCTGTTAGCGATGCGTTGAGTTATTTATGGACGCAATCCGGTAACAGCAACACACTTAATAGTACTACTATAAAATATCCGAAGGCTGTTCCTTTACAAACCACTACCTATTACGTAAGTGCCAACCTTGGCCATTGCCAGGCGGATGCACAAACTACCGTTTACGTATCGCCCTATCCAACCGTTTCAGTAAGTGCCGATACCAGCATTTGCTTTAGTACTAAAGCAACGTTACATGGCTATACCAATGCAGCTTATTTTACCTGGGCACCCGCTGGCGGAATGCTGAATGCAACTACCCTTAGCCCGACGGTAGCGCCTAAAACGACTACTACTTATACCCTGCGAGTTACAGATACTTTCTATTGCCCCAAACCATCAACCGCTAAAACCATTGTGCATGTAATACCGCAGGTAGTAGTAAATGCTGGTAATGATACAGCTGTGGTAGTAGGTCAACCGCTACAGCTAAATGCTATTGTCAGTTCCGATACTGCTTCGTTTCTGTGGTCGCCTGCTACCTGGCTCAACAGTGCATATATCCACAACCCAAAAGCATCGATAAGTAGTGCTATTGATTCCATCCATTACATCGTTACAGCTACCACGCCACAAGGCTGTACGGGCAGCGATGGCATTACAGTAAAAGTATTTACCAGCTTACCCAACTTCTTCATCCCCTCTGCCTTTACGCCTAATGGCGATGGCTTGAATGATGTGTTCAAACCTATTGTTGCAGGCATTGCGGAGTTCCGGTATTTCCGGGTGTTCAACCGTTGGGGGCAGTTGGTATTTGAAACTGCACAAGCTGGTAAAGGATGGGATGGAACCATTAATGGTAATCCGCAACCGGCTGGGACATACATAGTTTCTGCTGCTGGTAAAGACTACAATGGGCGGTTAGTAGAGAAACGAGGAACGATGGTGCTGATACGGTAAGTAAGCGATTATAATAGAGAGATACCGACCATGAAAAGGAAAGTTTGATATATGTTATCAACTTAGGTATTTTCATTATTAAAATCGACATCATGCATCTCTCACAACGCATCTTACCTCATTATACCTACGATGATTATATTCAATGGCAGGGCCGATGGGAACTGCTGGAAGGAACGGCAATTTCCATGCGTCCTGGACCATGGCCAGAGCATCAGCGACTTTCTGTTGTCATCGTATCTGAATTTGAATTAGCACTTCGGGGCATGAAGCCTCGAAAATGTTTAACCTATCCATCTGTAGCTTATATGGTGGCAGGTGATACGATTGCTTGTCCGGATATAATGATAGTGAGTGGAAAAATAGAAAAACCATTTCTTGATTTTCCACCTCTTTTTGTTTGTGAAATAACTGCTGCAAACACAGAGTTGATGGACAGACATTTGAAACGAGAGCTATACCAAAAGCAAGGCGTTAAGTATTATTTAATAGCAGATCCTTACAAGCAAAAATTTGATTTGTATGAACTGCATGATAATGAAGAATACAAGCTAAGCGATCATGATTTTGATAAACCATTTCTTTTTATGCTTGATGCAGGTTGTATTATCAGCATTGTATTAAACGAAATCTGGGGCAACGTATAAACTATCTCATATCCACTGCCAGCACTTTACCGTAGTCTTTCTCCTGAGCATAAATAACCACTGCATATTCGCTCGCCTTGTATCCAGCAGGCGTTTCTATTTCTGCTAAATGACTGCCGTTTTCAGCAGCAGTTGTTTTCCAGCTTTTTACTACGTTGTAATTGGTAAGTGTACGACCCTCATTTTCTCCTGCTTTCACTGGTGTATTTATTTGTTTTTCTACAACGGCTATTTGTAATTCGGCTGTAGGGCCTGTGTATTGATAGGTAATGTCCAAACTATTACCTTTTGTTTCTACAGTTGCAATTACTAATGAGGCTTCTGATTTTTTCGCTATTGCCGTATTGATGAAGCCTTCTACTTTTCCCTGATTACTGCCTACTGCTCCCTGCTCACCATTTACAATGGCTTGCGGCGTGTATACCCCATCACCTTTCATTTTGGCAGAGTAGCCATACTGGCGTTGCGAAAACAGGTGCTGACTAAATGGATCCGTCCAGCCCAGGCGGTTCCAATAATCTACATGAAAAGAAAGGGCAATCAGTTTTTTGCCTGCTTTTGCATAAGTGGATATTTCTATTCCCAACAGTGCATCTGCCGATGGGCAACTACTACAGCCCTGCGATGTGAATAACTCCACAACAGCAAAGCCATCAGCAGCAGGAGCAGTAGCTTTTATAATGGGTTGTGCAGGTTGGCTTTGGCAGGCGGCAAGCAACTGAATGGCCATTCCGCAGAGCAATACGGCTTTTTTCATATTGGAAATATACGCCTGCCAGCGGCGAAACCGTATTAGGTAAGAAGTTAGGTTTATCCTAAAAAAGAAACAGCCCACAGTTTTATCTATGGGCTGCAGTATAAAATCAGGAGTGATAAACTTAGTTAAAAGCCGCTTCGGCATGGTGGCTATCCATCCGTTTGAAGCCGATAATTTTTGGTGCCCAATACTTATCGTCCAGATCGCTGATCATTACCCCACTAGAAGTAGAGGAATGAACGAACTTATTGTTCTGCAGGCACATACCTACATGGCTTACCCCACCATGGGTATTGAAAAATACAAAATCACCTTCGTGAATTTCGTCTTTGCTAATGGGCTCCATAGCGGCATATTGCTCACGGGCAGTACGGGGCAAAGCCCAGCCAAATGCCAGTTGTGCTACCTTTTGCATAAAAGCTGAGCAATCAATACCCTGGTGCGTAGTACCACCATAGCGGTAGCGGGTACCAAACCACTCATCGATGCTTCTGTACAAAGATGTGTTTGTTAGTTTTTCAACTGTTTGATTCATTAAAACAGCGTACTTAAATTGGAGCGGCATGTACGATTCAATCTGGAAACCAGATAAGCGACTAAGGATAGCAGGAAGATAAGCTAATCCTATTCCTGCCTGGCGAAGTGGGGAAGTAGCATCAGAAA
>CAXTDG010000164.1:0-8642 GCA_964242675.1 uncultured Chitinophagaceae bacterium | reverse complement strand
CCGGCAAACGAATAATGGTAACTCCAACTATCATGGCAACGACTTAGCACTCAATTACGAAAAGGGATTTCATAGAAATAAAGAGCAATTGCTTACTACTTCTTACAAATACAGCCAGTCGGGCAACCTGCTAACCAGCCAGTCTAATTTTATAGAGCGACTCAATTATAAGCAACCCGATTTTCGCCAGTACAATAAGTCGGGAACCACAGAGCATACGGCTCAAATTGACTATGTACATCCGCTAAAAGTATTGAATATAGAAGCTGGAGCCAAAGCCATCTTTCGTAATAATTTCAGTCATTTCATTACTGATTATTACAATGAAGCGGCTAAAGATTTTGTAAACGATCCAACCCAAACCAACGATTTCGATTATCAGCAAAATGTGTATAGCATCTACAATTCTTACAATTTAAAGCTGAAGAAAACAGTGCTGAAAGCAGGGCTGCGGCTGGAGCATACAACGGTGGATGCACACTTTATTTCTACCAGCAGTGCTGTAAAGCAAGATTACAGCAACCTGGTTCCTTCGTTTGCCGTGCAGCGTACGCTGAACGAAAGCAACAGCATTACGTTTGGCTATAGCCAGCGTATTCAGCGGCCCGGTATCTGGCAACTCAATCCGTTTGTAGATCGCAGCAATCCTAAGTTTATTAATGTGGGCAATCCGGCCCTGCAGCCAGTAGTCAATCGCAGTTTCGAAATTGGCTATAGCAATTTCAAAAAAGGATCTATCAACCCCAGCGTTAGCTATTCGTTTGCCAACAATACGGTAGAGCAGGTAACCAGCGTGGGCGCTGATACCGTTACTATTTCTACTTCACAAAATGTAGGTAGCAACCGACGCCTTAGCTTCGATCTCAACACCAATTACCCCATCACAAAAAAGCTAAGCATCAACATAAATGCGGAGCTAATGTATGTGTGGCTGAAAGGAACTTATAACAGCCAGTTTTATTACAATAAAGGTTACCAGGGCCACATATTTACCAACACCGGGTATAAATCTGGCAAAGGCTACCGGGTAAATCTGAATGCTGGTTTTGATAGTCGCTATGTGCTGCTGCAAGGCCGGGACAATTATTATCCAAACTTTTCTGTAAGCGGATCAAAAACATTGTGGAAAGAGAAAGGGACGATTTCGGTGTACGTCAATAATCCGCACCAGCGTTTTCTGCGGCTGGATTATTACACCCGAACACCCGATTTTTACCAGACCAATTACAACGATAATTTCTACAGAAACGTTGGTATCAGCTTCAACTACAAGTTTGGTAAACTGAGCACCGATATAAAGAAAAATAAACGAGGCATTAATAATGATGATGCCAGCGGTGGTTCCAGAAATTAAGGACTATATAACTGCTTGCTATTATTATGCTTATACTTTCAATTGCCACGCCCTTTAGGACGTGGCAATTGACTATTCTGCCTTACTCAATAACATAACTCCGAAGGGGTTAAACATGAATAGTAAACCGGGCAATTCATCTACATTAACATTAATTAATACAATCTACCCATAAACTTGCTATTTATGCGTACCTACATGTTTCGTATGCGTACTTACAGCTTCTTATAGCTATCAAATTTTTTGTGATGATTATACAATTGTGCGGACTATCCGGAGCAGGCAAAACAACTTTATCTAAAAAGGTAGAAGAAAAACTAACGAACGCCGGAGAAGCGGTTGCTATAATTGATGGGGATGAATATAGAAAGACGTTGAATAAAGATTTAGGTTTCTCGAAGCAGGACCGCCTGGAAAATATAAGGCGATTAGGTATTGTTGCCGGTGCTTTGTCCGCTCACGGCGTAACAGCTATTATTGGTGCCATCAATCCTTACGAAGAGGCAAGAAAGGAAATGAAAGCAACTTACCCCAATGTGAAGACAGTGTATATTGATTGCCCGGTGGATACTTTAATTTCCAGAGATACGAAAGGGTTATACAAAAGAGCGGCACTGCCAGATGAACACCCCGATAAAGTAAAAAACCTAACAGGTATCAACGATGGATTTGATGTGCCCGCAAATCCTGACTTGCACTTAGACACAGGTGTACAAAGCATTGACGAATGTGCTAACCAGCTTTTTGATTTTATACTTCGCAATAAAGAAATTCAGAAGAAAGTATTGGTGATTGTAGGAATGCATCGCTCCGGCACTTCTATGATTACGCAATGGCTATACAAATCAGGATTTCATTTAGGTGAACGGATTTTAGGAGCAGCAATAGGAAACGCAGAAGGACATTTTGAAGACCTTGACTTTGTAAATTTTCATGAATCCGTTTTAATAGCACAGGGCTTGCCTGATACAGGTTTAACCGATAAGCCAATAGGAAAATTATCTCCTTTAGAAAAAGAAAAAATAAAAAGCATCATTGCTATTAAAAGCAAACTGAACGATGAATGGGGCTGGAAAGATCCCAGAACTTGTTTGTTTCTACCTCTCTATCGGGAGCTAATTCCCAATGCTGTTTATGTAATAATCGTACGGGATTTTGCCTCATCTGTAAGCTCCTTAATAAACAGAATTTTTGCAAAGAGAGATAAAAAAAACAGGGGAGCGATAGATGCACTCATCTGGAAAAAAATAAAAGGGCTAAAGAAGCGAAAAGAGTTGTACCAGGAGCTAGCAGAGCAATATCTGAAAGTATGGATTGCTTACAATGAAGCAATTCTGGAACACATAAAAGTGTTGCCTAAAAATGCTTACATCGTCGTTGATTATACTACCCTAATAAAGAACGACCAACCGATTTTTACACATCTTACAAAGGACTGGAATCTCCATTTGAATTATGTAGATTTTAAACAGATTTATAATCGTAAACTGATTACGGAGGACCAAAAAATTGACGATTACATAAACGATAAAAGCTTGCTGAGCAAGGCTAATGAGCTGGAAAATCAATTAAGGTCATTTATTGAATAGAGATTTTCCTGCTTCGTATAACAACATGAAACCTTAGGTTCAGTCTTTTGCATTCACTCAATCATCAAATTGCAATCATTATTTATTGCCAGGCCAAACTGCATTTTCCTACTGCATAAAAATTTCTGCCATCAACTTTCATAGTAGCTGTGTAGATTACCGTAAACGTTTCGTCGGCTTCTTCAATAGCGCCAAGTGGGGTACGAGTGTAATGATCGCCGGGCATTGCCCACAAGTTGTTACCAGACTGAACTTTTACCCTTGTTTCTTTTGCCCAATGCACGCCATCGGTAGAAATGCTGTAGCCAATTTCCTGGTCGCCAAACGAATCGAACACCATAAAATACCGTCCATCTTTCAACCGGGAAATAACATGGTTCTCCGCAAAGGAATCCACAATGGTAAGTGGGTTAAAACCTTCCGGCATTCTCGTCCACGGTCCGTTTAATTTAGGCGCAAAAGCCATCCCGTCTGGCCATGGCCCCTTGGGCGTATGGTAGTGTCCATCGTAAATAGCAAACCAGGTATTGCCAGCTTTGTACGGCGCAAAAGAAGCTACCGCCTGCTGGCCTTCCCAAGGCTGCGAAGCCTCATCGGGCTGTAGCATAATCCCCATATCGGCATAAGGCCCTGCAATGCCATCCATTCCATTTATTACTGATTTTGCCCGCCAAATTTTTCCTTCATAATCGCTGCCCGCAATTTCTCCTTTCGTACTATCGCCTGCCCGATAAGCTACATAAAAAATATTCCACGAATTTTCATCCTCATTAAAAATCACCGACGTAATCCATACTTCCGAACGAGGGTTGGTAGCTGTTCGGCCTGGTATACTTTCAACCACTGTTTTCTGCCGCTTCCAGTTAACTGCATCCGGGCTGGTCCAATAAGAAATGCGTAAATCCCGGTGCGGCCGATCGAACATTTCGTTTATAAACATGTGGTAAACACCGGACAGTTTTACTACTTGCCCGGTTTCAAAACCAGAGCGATTGTTGCTTGCCAAAACATCAGGATGATTGGCGCTGATAACCGGTCCGTTATACTCCGATACTAGTTTTAAAACCTTGCCGCCTGTGATATCGAGCGATTTATTTGTATTGCTATGCTGGTTTCCTTTTTGTGAGTACACCTGCCCGGTAAGCGTTAATAACAGGAGTATTAAATTGATACATTTCATAAGGCGGCGTATTCGTTTTGAAGGCGTATGGCAGACGAAAGCAACTTTCAATAGCTTTTTTAAACGAAGCAAAAAAAGCCATGTAAAATAGCAAGCAAAAAAAAGGTTGTGTTTCCTTTTTGTACAACAAGTATATGCAACTAAAGTAGGAAGGAGGTAAAAGATCATCCTAAATTATCGCTCATTTATTTCCAGAAAAAAATACGGAGCCTTTTTTATACCAAGGCGACACTGAGTAAGGCGACAAAAAATTTGTCGCCTTACTCAGTGTCGCCTCCATTCATTTTAGGAAGCTCCATTTTCCAAATCATTATATCGGTAAAGAGAAATTTCGACACACTATTGTTGGCACAATAATTTTAGGGCATTCGCCAAATCAACAATAAATGGAAGCAATTAAGACAAAAGGCTACGGAGCTAAAGGCTCAATTTTCAATAGCCTGAAGCGGATGGATTTTGAGCGGCAAGCGCCGAAAGAAGACGAAGTACACATCGAAATTTTGTACTGCGGCGTATGCCATTCCGATCTGCACCAGGTAAAAAACGATTGGGGCAATACGCTATACCCTTGCGTACCAGGCCACGAAATTATAGGTAAAGTAATAGCGGCAGGCAGCGGGGCTACCAAGTTTAAAGTAGGCGATACAGTAGGCGTAGGTTGTATGATAGACTCCTGCGGACAGTGCGACCCCTGCCACCATGGTGAAGAAAACTATTGCCAGGGCCCCAATAGCTGGACGGCTACTTACAACGGTTATATGCAGCCACAGCCCGGTGTTGAAATGAACACCTTTGGTGGCTATTCTGATAGCATTGTAGTAAAAGAATCTTTCGTTTTACGCATTCCCAATGCACTGGATATCAAAGCGGCGGCTCCTATTCTTTGTGCTGGTATTACTACGTACTCACCGCTAAAGCATTGGAAAGTAAAGGCTGGCGATTCGGTAGGCATAGTAGGATTGGGTGGACTTGGCCACATGGCCGTAAAACTGGCGGTGGCTATGGGTGCTGAAGTAACCGTGTTTACTACCGATGAAGAAAAGAAGTCGGATGCTATGAGTTTTGGGGCGAAAAAAGTTGTTGTGTCAACGGAGAAAGATGAAATGAAAGCGGCAAAAGCATCTATTGATTTTCTGCTCATCACCATTCCCGACGCATTTGATCTTACGCCTTACATTTCTGTAATGAAATTGAACGGCGCAATTGTAACAGTAGGTTTGCTGGACGAGTATAAAAAGCCATTGAGCAATATGGAAATGGCTATGAGTCGCTTAACAGTTGGAGGCTCTGTAATTGGCGGCATTGCTGAAACACAGGAAGTGCTTGACTTTTGTGCGGAACACGGTATTGCGCCAGCAACAAAAATGATTAAGATACAAGACATCAATGATGCCTTTGATGAATTATTAAAGAAGGATGTACACTATCGCTATGTGATAGATATGCAATCTTTGAAGGAAGAAGCATAAAAATTATTGAAAGCAGTATTTATAAAAAGGAAAGGCATTGTGCTTTTCCTTTTTTATTTTGAAGAGTGATAATATCTTACGTTATATAACTGATTTATTAATCAAGCTTTTCAAAAGTATCAACATTGGTTTTAACGGCTTGCCACCAGTCCAATTGTTTCCTTTCTGCCTTTTCACCTTCAGCTTTTGCAGTAACTACTGTTGAAGAAACCACATGCCAGGTGGTTTTCAATTTCTCTTCATAAAACATTCCTGTGTAGGTTACCACGTGGTCGCCACCTGCACAAGCAACTGCAATCAGGTTATCGTTATACACACCAACAACAGGCAGCTTCATTCCCTTTGTCGTTTCATCTATAGCCGATTCAAAGGTGCCTTCTAATTTCCCATTTTCCTGTAGGGTAATATCCAGCACGGAACCGTATTCATTCTGCCATTTTCCTATCCAGTTCATTGCTTAAGTTTTTGAGTAGATAACAGAGTGTAGTAATAAAATACTTTTCTCTTATGCAGAAAGATTACTTCTTCTCTACCAACTTCTTTACATATTCTTCTAACGTTTCGCTACCTCTATTGGGAGACTTAGGCTCCTCTTTACTTTCTTTAGTAAGCTTTGTCATAGCTGCCATCGACTTTGCTGCTACATCCGAAAAGCCCATTTTTTTTAATGTTTCCAGCCATTGGTCGGGCGGTGTTTCTATAGCTTTTACAGGCTTATTCAGCGCTGTAGAAAATGCCGCAGCCACATCGTTTGAAGAGTATTGCTTTGGACCTTCCACTTCTTGTAAGCCAGTCTTTTCAATAGGCTCCATCAGGAAGCGGGCAGCAAACTGTCCAATATCATCAGGCGATACCATAGGTAAGGTAAAGTCAACAGGATATAGCGTATGCACCATACCTTCTTTTTGTGCCGTTTCTAACGACATATCCCAATTGCTCATGTAATAAGCCGCCCGAATAATAGTAGCTGGAATATTCATTTCTTTCAGACCCTGCTCTAATTCGTATAACACGCCTAAGTCGCCAATGCCATCACCCGGCTGTGCGCCATAGGTAGATTCAGCTACTACTTTTTGAATACCAGAACCTTTTAATGCTTTTAAAATTGAAGCAACAGATTTCTTCTCCACTGCTACCGTATCAGTAGAGGGCGGTGCCGGAGGATTTAATAGAAATGCTTTTGTGCCCTCTTTAAATATTTGATGTAACGCATCAGTATCGTTGACATCAACAATAGCCATTACTGCATCTTGTTCTTTCCATTTTGCTGCATTCTTATCACTATGCAGTACAACCGTAACGGGCTGTCCTTCTTTCAATAAAGCTTTGGCTGTTGCCGAGCCTACATGTCCATCTGCACCTAAAATGATATTCATGTTTGAAGTTTATGAATATCGGTTACAAAATCTATACAAATTTTATTTCTCCTGCATACCCCAATTCTTTGCAATTCGCTCCGCTTCTTTCTTCGTAATCTGGATGATAGCCGGGTGCTTGGGAATAGAAAAATTAGTCATTTTCATTACGCCTTCATTAAAGTGGCCAATGGGCGTGAAGTGCATAAAATCGGTGGTTTCCATAAAGCCGAAATTGTGTGGCTTAATGCTGTATATATCATACACCAGCACCCATTTGTTTTCGCCAATACGTTTAAAAGTGGTGGGTGCTTCGCAGCCACCTTTTTCGGGATCAATCCAAGCAGAGTCGTACACATAGCCGCTGTGGATAGAATCAGAAACCGCCTGCTTGATGCCTGCCGTACCATCGTGTGAGCAGTACAGAAAATGATATTGATTACCTACTTTGGTAATATCGCCATCGATGTATGCTTTGCTGCTATTCGGGTATTCAAAAATGGGTTCAGGGTGCGTTTCCATCGCCGTAAAATCTTTGTTCATATATGTGTAATACACTTTCTCTTTGCTGGTGCCAAACCGCATAGAAAAATACATCATTATTTTGTTGCGTTGTGCATCCCAAATCAGTTCTGGTGCCCATGCACAGCCAATGCTATCTAGATCAGAAAATGCTTTATCTACCCGCAGCACCGTGTGCGACCAATGCACCAGGTCTGGCGATTTCAACAACACAATTCCCTTGTTATTTCCCCAGCCAAATTGTTTGCCTTCTCTTTCCCACAGCGTACTGCGGTAGCCCAGCTTTTGTGCGTAAATGTGCAGGTCGGTTAAGGCTATATAAAACTGTCCGTCCGCTCCCCGCATGATGTATGGATCCCGAATGCCTTTTTGCTCCGCAATAGTATCGCCAGCAATAATGGGTAGTGCATTGTTGACATCGGTAAAACTGTAGCCGTCCTTACTTACAGCGAAATACAACCCATGCGTATCATCTTTGAAATACACCATCAGGTAAGCAGCCATATCTTTTTCAGATGGTGCTTTTTTCTTTTGGGCGGAGAGATGAATAAAGGTTGTAAACAGCAGCGTAATGAAGAGGCTCAGGCGATGCATTGAAGAAAATGTTTGTAGCAAAGGAAATTGAAAATGAACAATTGTTTGTGATATTGAAGTTGCCGTGCAGTATCCGTAAAATGGATATCAATTCTTTATATCGCTACTATTGAAATCACCCTTTGTAAGACACAGATTATTTTTCCATTTTTTTGTTGAAGCCTTCCGTAATGTAATCTTTCTCTCTCTGATTGGCGGGTCGTCCTTTAAACTCATTCCAAAATTCAAGAGCATCTTCTACTGTGTTAATTCCCAGGTCAAAGTTTGCACGTCCCCATTTATATAATGCAATACTAAGTCGTGTAGTAAAAAGGCCTGGGTTAATTTGAACACCGTCATATTCGTGTCCCTTGATTTCAGTAAAAAAATCTAGTTTTCCACCTTCCTTACTTTCCGCTACAACCAACTTTTTAAGTTCATCTTTCGAAAGCAGTTTAACTGCGGAAGTATCGCTAATATCTAGTTTTTGCTTTTCAATTAAAGCAATTATATTTTTTTTAATGTCAGCACTTGAAATTATTTCCAGTTTTTTATTATTGAAAAATAATTTGTTACCCTTAATTTTTGCTTGAGGGTCAT
>CAXTDG010000163.1:0-8695 GCA_964242675.1 uncultured Chitinophagaceae bacterium | reverse complement strand
TGAACAGGAACAACAAAATCAACTGGAAAAGTAATAGCCTGCTTATTTTTTTCTTTGAGGGTTTATCAACTATAACAGCCCGCTCACCAACGAGCGGGCTGTTATTGTATAAAATAGACTGAAAGATTGCCAAACAATAATGGAGAAAATGCTTTCAAGATGTGCAACAGAGAGATAACAAATTAATCATTGACATACTGCATTAAACAGTTTCAGGTGAGTTGGCCATTTGTTGTATTTCACCTGGCTGAATAAGGATGAATTTTATCAAAGGGTATTTATTCTTAATAGCAGTTCTTACTCTATCAATAGCGGTAGTAATTTCTTCAGTGTTTAGATCGGGTTTGAAGGCCACCCGTAGCAGGAGCAGCACTGCTTCCGGCGCTTCGTAGGTAGATAGCACATTCATCACTTTGTCTACGGCTTTATCTTTTTCGGCAATGCTTCTTATCTGTTGTTGTGTTTCTTTAGAAAGGCCTTCACCCATTAGCAAACTACGGCTTTCCCGAGCCAGAATTAGTGACACCGCTACTAATATTAAACCTACTAAAACCGAAGCAACACCATCTAGCACAGGTAAATTGTACTGATGCTCAATAACCATAAATAACGCTACAACCAGCAGACCTGCCACGGCAGCACTATCTTCAAATAGTACCAGAAAACTTGATGGGTCTTTGCTCTTTACAATAGCTGTCCACCACGAAACCTCGCCTCGTAAAGCATTGAATTCTTTAATGGCAACGAGTAGGGAGGCACCTTCAAAAATGACCGACATGCCTAGCACAATGTAGTTCCACTTTGGGTCGCTGAGCGGCTCGGGGTGAAGGATATGAGTGATGCCCTGATAAATAGAAATACCACCGCCCAGACCAAAAATGAGGATAGAAACAATGAACGACCAGAAGTACAATTCTTTACCGTAACCAAATGGACGCATGGCATCCGCTGGTTGTTTGCTGCGTTTGATACCATAGAGTAAGAGCAATTCATTTACTGTATCTACCAGGGAGTGTACACCTTCTGATATCATGGAAGCGCTGTTAGTAAATGCCCCTGCTATAAATTTTGTAATGGAAATAAGCAGATTAGCTGCCAGTGCACTGTAAATGGACTTGTTGGTTTTGGCCATGGATGTTTAGCACTGTACAAATACTATTCCTGCAACACTTTTTATATTAAGCAATGAGCATAAACTTAACTGTTAGTTACCTGTTGTCGTTTCCGTTGTATGAATATTCTCATTACAGGAGCCAATGGTTATGTGGGCCAGCGGCTAATACCTGTGTTGCTGGATCAGGGCCATCATCTGTTTTGCTGTGTCCGCAACCGGCAGCGTTTTGAAAGCAGTTATGCTGATAGCAATATCACTATCCTGGAAGTAGACTTTTTAAAAGATGGCGGTGATGCTTTTCCAAAGGAAATAGACGCAGCTTACTACCTGGTACACTCGATGAGTACAGGTGGCGATTTTGAAATAAAAGAAACAGCATCAGCTAAACGCTTTCTGCAATTGGTTGAGGAAACCGATTGCCAGCAAATTATTTACTTAAGCGGTATTGTAAACGAGCAGGAATTGTCGAGGCATTTGTCTTCCCGCCTGCATGTGGAGGAAATTTTAAGAGCTGGCAACATACCGGTCACGGTTTTGCGGGCTGGTATCATCGTTGGTTCAGGTAGTGCGTCCTTCGAAATTATTCGGGATCTGGTAGAAAAGTTGCCAATAATGATAGCTCCCAAATGGTTGTATACCAAATGTCAGCCTATCGGTATTCACAATGTTATTGAATTACTGGCGGGCATTCTTTTACAGAAAAATACTTACAATCAGGATTTTGATATTGGTGGGCCAGACATCATCAGTTATAAAGAAATGCTGCTACAATTTGCAGCGGTAAGAAAGCTGAAGCGCCACATTTTTATTGTGCCGGTAATGACGCCCCGCATCTCCTCGTACTGGTTATATTTTGTTACCAGCACTTCGTATCCGCTAGCGGTGAACCTGGTAAACAGTATGAAAATTAATGTGATTTGTCGGCCCAACAACCTAGCTGAGCAACTCGGCATTCATTTACAAACCTATAAAGAAGCGGTAGAACTGGCTTTCGAAAAAATAGAACAGAATAGTGTGCTCAGTAGTTGGAAAGATGCGTTCGTAAGCAGTAACACAAACCTTGCGGTAATGAACCGAATGGAAGTGCCAAATTTCGGCTGTTTTAAAGATGTAAAGGAACGCACAGTGCCGGGCAACGTTGATAGAGTGTTGGCAAATATCTGGAGCATTGGAGGCGAACGGGGCTGGTACTATGGCAATACATTATGGAAAGTAAGAGGCTTGATGGATCGCTTTGCGGGTGGCGTGGGCCTACGCCGGGGCCGTACCCATAAAGATAATATCCAAGCAGGTGATGCACTCGATTTTTGGCGGGTGCTGATTGCTGATAAACAAAACAGAAGGCTGCTTCTTTTTGCTGAAATGAAACTGCCCGGTGAGGCTTGGCTGGAATTCCAGATTTATACTTCAGAAAATGGAAAACAGTGCCTCCGGCAAACCGCTACATTTCGGCCAAGAGGACTGTGGGGGCGCCTATACTGGTATAGCGTTTTACCCTTTCATTACTTCATTTTCAACGGGATGATCAATGGGCTGATAAGTAGTTGAAAAGAGTACAAATGAGTGTCTTGCGTCCTTGTTTCTTACCCTTTACTTAGCTATCTCCATTTTTACCTTTTTGCCTTTTATTTTTTCGCTTTGTATTAGTTGAAAAGTATTGGTTGCCTTTAGCTTGCGGATAGCTACAAATGTGGTGTAGTCTTTTACTTCTATCAGGCCAATGTCTTCTTTTTTCAACTCGCCTTTGTTAGTTAAAAAACCAACAATATCCACCTTATTTACTTTGTCTTTTTTGCCAGCACTTAGTAGCAGAGTCACCCATTTTGGTTTTTCGGGCAGGCGGCTATCCAAGGGTAATTGTATTTGTTCAATGGCAGGATCGATGTAAAGGGGCAACCGCTCTTCGCCGCTTAAAATGAGGATAGCGGTACCGCTGGCATCCATTCGGGCAGTCCGGCCATTACGGTGGGTGAAAGTTGCTTCGTTAGCGGGCAGGTGATAATGAATGATATAGCGAATGTTGGGAATATCCAGTCCACGGGCTGCCAGGTCAGTCGTTACCAATACGTTGGTGCTACCATTTCTGAATTTGCTCAGCGCTGCATCTCTATCCCGCTGCTCCATGGCACCATGGTACCATTTGTTAGTTATTCCTTTCTGCGAAAGCATTTGGCTTACCCTTTCCACTGCATCCCGATGGTTGCAAAACACAATGGAAGATCGATTTCCCAGGTAGCAAATGAGTTGAAAAAGGGTTTCAATTTTATCCGGGTCTTCGCTCCAAACCATCTGTATGGCTAATGCTTCGGGTGTCGTTTTTTCTTCCGGTAAAAAGTTCAGTTTATGTGGCGCTTCCAGATTAATGAATGCTGGTATTTCTACTGATTCGGTTGCGGAAGTAAGCATCCGTTTTTTCAAGTTGGGTAACGAGCCAATAATGAAAGCCATCTCCTCCTGAAACCCCAGTTCCAACGATTTGTCGAATTCATCCAGCACAAGCGTAGTAATGGCATCTACCGTAATATTTCCCCGGCGAATGTGGTCGGATAGGCGGCCCGGCGTACCTACAATTAATGCTGGTGGTTGAATCAGGTTGTTTTCTTCTGTTTCCCGTAAATGACCGCCATAGCAACAGGTAATTTTAAACCCGGTTCCCATTTGCTTAAAAACACTTTCGATCTGCAAGGCCAGCTCCCGTGAAGGCACAATAATCATGGCCTGGGTTTGCTTATTTGTGGCATCCAGCTGATTGAGAATGGGAATCAAGAAAGCCAGTGTTTTACCAGAACCGGTAGCCGAAAGCAGGATGATATCATTATGCTGGCTAGCGGCGCTGATGGCCGCTTCCTGCATTTCATTCAAGGCATCTATCTGTAAGTTAGTAAGCGACTGTTCTAAAGAAAACGGTGTAGACATGGTGCAAAAGTAACGGACTAACGATGGATGAGAAGCTAAAGCCCTGCAAAGCTGTCCTTCATACAACAATGGGTAGTTTACACAGATGATTAATTTTTACTTTTTGGCTTTTTGCATTTCTTTTGAAAAATGATTGCACAACTCACCGGCCGCTTTGCTTATAAAAGCCCAACAATGGTTATTATTGACTGCGGCGGAGTAGGCTATGAGGTCAATATTAGCCTAAATACGTTTACAGTCATCCAGGCCCAAGAGCATGGAACGTTACTTACTTTTCTCAAAATTTCGGAAGATGCACATACGCTTTACGGCTTTAGCGACGCTACCGAAAAGGCAGTTTTTCTATTGCTTATAGGTGTAAGTGGGGTAGGGGCCAGCACTGCCCGTATGATGCTGAGCAGCCTGAAAGCAGGTGATGTGCAGGCCGCTATTCTTACCGGAAATGTGCGGCTGTTGGAAAGTATAAAAGGCATTGGCAAAAAAACGGCGGAGCGGCTGGTGCTGGAATTGAAAGATAAAATAGGAAAACAGGCAGCAATACCAGCCGTTTCTACATCTTTATACAATACTGCGGCGGCAGATGCGTTAGAAGCGTTGGTCGCTTTGGGCATCAACCGATTGGTGGCCGAACAGGGACTAAAAAAAGTAACTGCCAGCCCGGATGCACCCGCTGCTGTAGAAGATTTAATAAAGCAAGTGCTTAAAAACTTATAATTTTCTGCCTACGAATTCACTTGTACCCAACCGAAACTAACTACTGCTGAATGGGACTTTTCAGACGATTAGCCATTGCATTATCCTTGCTGATGATGACTTGGCTTAGTGTGCAGGCACAAAAAACCGATTCACTTCGCTACCCGATTCAAGACCGTCGTGGCGACCGCTACTCTTCCGGTACTGGTAGCAATCCTTTTGACCTGCGGGATACTGCTTATATCAATCAGGACATCCGCTACGACCCCAAAACGAAGGAATACTACATCTACGAGAAAGTAGGCAACAGCTATTTTCGTAAGCCTATTTCACTAACTTTTGAGGAATTCTGGCGGCTACGTGGCCGACAAATGGAGGCGCAGAACTTTGCTAACCGGCGCAATACCAATTTTACCCTTAACCGTAAGCTGATAAAGCCTAAGCTACGGATAGGGGACAACCTGTTTAACCGCATTTTTGGTAACGGTAAAATAGACATCAAGCCGCAGGGTAACGTAGATATCCTGGCTGGCTACCAGGGCCAAAATACCAAAAACCCTACACTGCCGGAAAATGCCCGTAAGTATGGCGCTTTGGACTTTGACATGAATGCCCAGTTCAACGTGATGGCTAATATTGGTGATAAGCTGCGATTGCCTATTAACTATAACACACTGGCCAACTTCGATTTCGAGAACCAGCTAAAGCTGGACTACACGGGGAAGGATGATGAAATTTTAAAGAAGCTGGAGGCAGGTAATATTTCGTTTGCCAATAAAGGCACACTGATTCCAGGTGCACAGGCGCTGTTTGGTATCAAAACCCAATTGCAATTTGGCAAGTTGTTTTTTACAGCAGCATTAGCCAACCAAAAAAGCCAGCGGCAAAGCCAGGGATTTCAGGGAGGTGCTGCTACCCAAACCTTTGAGAAAAAGCTGGATGACTATGAAGAAAACCGCCACTTTTTACTAGCACAATACTTCCGTAATAACTATAACAAGGCTATGAGCAACCTGCCGGTGATTCAAAGCCAGGTAAATATTTTGCGGATGGAAGTTTGGATCACCAACCGTACCGGCGTTACTACCGACGCCCGTGATGTGGTTGGCTTAATGGATCTGGGTGAAAATACACCGTATAGTACAGTACCTGTACCCAATCCTGGCATCCGTACACCCGACAATACCGCTAACTCCTTATTTAGCACTATACGAAGCAGCGAGGCTTTTCGCAATCCTTCCACCGCTGCCAACTCACTGGTAGGAATAGGCCTTCGGCAAGTGCAGGACTTTGAAAAAACTTATGCCCGTAAATTGAATGCCACAGAATATGCTTACAACCCACAAGTAGGATTTCTGTCATTGAATACAACACTACAAACAGATGAGGTTTTGGGCGTTGCTTTTCAATATACATACAACGGGCGTACTTACCAGGTGGGTGAGTTTGCACAAGATGTACCGCTGGACACGACGGCTGGTAGGGTAGGTATACAGAAAGTGCTGTTCTTAAAATTGTTGAAAGCGACCAGTCAGCGTACCAATCTTCCTATTTGGGACCTGATGATGAAGAACGTATATGCATTGGACGGTGCCAGCAATATTCAGCGGGATGGTTTCAAACTGAACATCTTGTACCAGGAACCAAGTGGTGGCGAAAAACGCTATTTGCCAGAAGGACCTGCAAGTGGACGGGCACTGTTAAGTGTATTAAAACTTGACCGCCTGAATAATAATAACGACCCACTGCCGGATGGTACATTTGATTACGTAGAAGGTTACACCATTCAATCACAATACGGTCGTGTTATTTTCCCAGTTCTGGAGCCACTAGGTTTGGACTTAGATACACTTGCATTTGGGGCAGGTGGCTCTTCGCCTGCTGCTCCGGCTATAAGAAGTAAATACCTCTACACAGCATTATACGATACTATCAAAGCCATAGCCCAACAAAATTTCGCTCAACTCAACCGTTTCATTATTCGGGGTACAGCCAAAAGCACCAATAGCAGTGAAATCTATCTGAATGCATTCAATATACCACAAGGCTCTGTAACCGTTACGGCCAATGGTGTTGCACTGATTGAAGGCGTGGATTATAGTATTGACTACAACCTGGGCCGGGTGCAAATTATCAATCAGGCTATCGTTAATTCTGGCATACCGGTAAGTGTCAATTTTGAAAACAATGCTGGTTTTGGAATTCAAAACAGGGGCTTTTTAGGAATGCGGGCCGATTATATTGCCAGCAAAAAACTGCAGTTAGGTGCAAGTATGCAGCGCCCATTCTTTACTAAAATGAACTATGGTGAAGATCCAATCCGTAATACGATGTATGGGGCTGATTTCAGCTATCGCACAGAAAGCAAGGGGCTTACCCGCATGTTGAATAAACTGCCGTTTTTCAATTCTACAACAGTTAGTACTATAAACGCTTATGGCGAAGCCGCTTTGCTGAAACCTGGTCACCCGGCACAAATAGGAAAAGGAGAGGAGGGGCTGATTTATGTAGACGATTTTGAAGGAACCCGTTCTAATATTGACCTGCGTTTTCCATTTGTAGGCTGGACGCTGGCATCTACTCCCTCTGGTGTAGGGATACCAAATGCTGATCTTAGCAACGATCCTCGCTACAATTATGACCGCTCTAAACTTTCATGGTACCAGATTGAGCCAGTATTGCAAGACCCACAGAATAGTAGCAACCCCAACCGTGATCGGGTAGCACTGAGTGACCCCCGTGTGCGTGCCGTGGACAATAGCGAACTGTTCCCTCAAAAAACAGTAATTCCTGGCCAGAACCAATTGATCACTTTCGATATGACGTATCGGCCAAAACAACGTGGTCAGTACAATTTTGATGCTCGTAGTAATCGCGTGACGGCCAATAATGTAATGCTTAACCCAACCAGCCGCTGGGGAGGCATTATGCGTAGCATTGACCAAACTGATTTTGAAAGTAACAATATCGAATTCATCGAATTTTGGCTACAAAATCCGTATATCAAAAATTCCAATTTTCCTAATGGGTATACTGATCCAGCTGGTGGACAATTGATCTTCAACCTGGGAAATGTATCTGAAGATATTTTGAAAGATGGTCGCCGTTTTTATGAAAATGGATTGAACACGCCTACCCAGCCAACGCTGGCGGTAGATTCTACAACCATTTGGGGGAAAGCTCCGCTCAACCCTTCTCAAATTACGCAGGCATTTAGCACTGATCCTGCCGACCGGCCTTATCAGGATGTAGGCTTCGATGGCTTGGATGACGAGGGAGAGAGAAGAAAAAAGTTAGGGCCGGGAGCCTTTTTAGACACAATAGCTACAAATTTTGGAAGAGGTACTCCTCTTTTCCAACAAGCTAATGCCGACCCATCAAATGACAACTTTGAAAATTACCGTAGCGATGCCCTGGATGCACAACGGGCCAGCATCCTTACCCGGTACAAAAACTACAATAACCCACAGGGAAATAGCCCCGTGAATACCGGAGGTTCTACCATTAGTGCTGCAACCTTATACCCTGATAATGAAGATTTAAACAGGGATAATACACTTAATGAAAACGAAGAGTATTTTGAATATAAAGTTGATTTAACTCCTACCGGATTAGGCGTTGTGGGTCAAAACTATATTACAGACCGCCGTAGTATTATGGTAACCTACGCCAATGGCGTAAAGGCAAATGAGGAGTGGTATCAGTTCCGTATTCCCATCCGCAGCTTTACTGGTAAGGTGGGGAATATTCCTGATTTCAAGAGCATTCGTTTCATGCGTATGTATCTCAAAGGCTGGCAGGATAGCGTTACCCTACGTATGGCCCGGCTGGACCTGGTACGCAACCAATGGCGCAGTTTTGCATATGAACTAACTACCGATGGAACCTATCCCTTAATACCTGCTAACACCCAAACTACTGCCAACACCCTGGCGGTAAATGTGGAAGAAAATAACACCCGTGTTCCTGTGC
>CAXTDG010000162.1:0-8698 GCA_964242675.1 uncultured Chitinophagaceae bacterium | reverse complement strand
ATACATAGCTTCTTAGCTAAAGGGCTACCACACTTCCAGATTATTGCTACCACTAATTCGCCGCTTACAGCACAGCAGGCAGCGGCTGATGAACTGGTTACCTTACAGCGGCAGGCAGACAATCGTATTGGGCTTCTGCCTGCCATCAAAGAGTCGGCTGGCATTTTAGAACAACCACTTGCAGAGGCTACTTTAGAAACGGTGCAGCCAGCAAAAAAGAAGGCTACAGTTACACCTGCAAAAAAGGAAACCTATACTGCACAAACACCGCATACCCAAGCTGCTTAGCAGCCTGGTGTTTTGCTGGTAAACGGCTCAGTCGTACCATTGGCTAATGATGCTTTCTTACATTCTCAACGAACTCGGCGAAGACCGGGAGCAATATTTCAACGCCGTTTCGCCACCCATTGTCCAGACCAGCAATTTTACTTTTGAGAAAGTAGCGGATTTCAGGGCCGCTTTCCAGAATGAATTTGAAAGCTTGGTTTACAGTAGGGGCGGCAACCCTACCGTAAATATTTTACGGCAAAAATTGGCTGCATTGGATGGTGCGGAAGATTGCCTGGTACTCAACAGTGGTGCGGCTGCGATCACGGCTTCCGTTATGAGCCAGGTGCAAACCGGCGACCATATTGTTTCCGTTCGGGCACCGTATAGCTGGGCACAAAAACTGTTTGAAAATCTACTAGCAAAGTTTGGCGTTACGCATACGTACATCGACGGAGCAAAAATTGAAAACTGGCAAGCAGCTATACAACCAAATACCAAAGTTTTCTACCTCGAGTCCCCCAATAGCTGGACCTACGAATTGCAGGATTTAAAAGCAGTCTCAGCACTGGCTAAACAGCATAACATCATCACCATAATTGACAATAGTTTTTGCACGCCACTCTATCAAAAGCCCATTGAATTGGGTATCGATATGAGCCTGCAATCGGCCACCAAATACATCGGCGGCCATAGCGATGTGGTGGCTGGCGTGCTCACCGGCAGCAAGGCTGTAATGCGGAAGATTTTTGAAAGCGAACTCATGACTTTAGGTAACGCCATTCAACCTTTTAATGCATGGCTACTCATCCGTGGTTTGCGTACGCTACCTATCCGTTTGCAGCGCAGTACCGAAACCACAAAACAGGTGATTAGCTGGCTAAAGAATCATCCCAAAGTAGAGCAGGTTATTTTCCCTTTCGATGAAGCATTCCCTCAATTGGAATTAGCCAAGCAACAAATGACTGGTGCCTGCGGATTGCTCACCTTTGTTATTAAAGCAGAAACTATTACTCAAATAGAAACCTTTTGCGAAGCACTACAGCATATAGTGATGGCAGTAAGTTGGGGCGGGCATGAAAGCCTTATCATTCCTCGTTGCGCTGGCATTCCGCCAGAAACTTTTGATGCTAACAATGTGGAGCATCGCATGCTACGATTATATATTGGGCTGGAAGAACCAGCGTATATTATTCAGGATTTGGAACAGGCGTTTGAGAAGATGGGTTAAAATTTTCTTATTAACTTCAATTCATGAAACAGCTTTCTCAACATACTGATGCTATAATCAAGCTGTGCCAAACGCATAGGGTGAAATCATTGTATGCATTTGGTTCTGTTTTAACCGAAGATTTTAACGATGAAAGTGATGTTGATCTAATTGTAGATTTTACTCCCATGGCTATTGAACAGTATGCTGACAACTATTTTGGTTTAAAGTACTCCTTGCAAAGTGTATTAAAACGTGACGTTGATTTACTGGAAGAAACCGCCATCAAAAATCCCTATTTTAAAAAGTCTATAAACCAACAACGCCAGCTCGTTTATGGACAATGATGTAAAAACCTGGCTGTACGATATTCTCAATGCCATTATTGAAATTCAAAGTTTCATAACTGATACTGAAGCTGATTTTCAATTCTACCAAAATGACCTTCGAACCAAACGTGCTATTGAACGGAACATAGAGATTATTGGAGAAGCCATGAATCGAATTCTTAAAAGGGATGCCAATGTTTTGCTTACACATTCTAGGCAATATGTGGATGTCCGCAATCGTATCATTCATGGCTACGATACCGTTTCCGACCAGATTATCTGGAGTATTGTCGTTACTTATTTACCAATATTAGAAACAGAAATCAGAGTGCTGTTGAACGAGTAAAATATGTACTATCAAACGAAAAAGCCTCCTGCAGTAAATGCAGGAGGCTTTCTATTTTAATTCAAAATTCTATCTTACCAGAACCTCACGTAGATAGCTGTGATCAGTAATAAAGTAATCACAATCATCGCCGCAATTCTTGGCGATACCTTGAACATACCCGGCTCAATGATAATGGCTTTCGGATTGATTTTCGGTCCGGCCAGGCTAACCAGCACCATGGCTAACACGGTGAACACAAATGACCAGCCCATGCAAATCAGGAATGGAATTTCCCAATGGGTAATGCCGCCTTTCGTTACCGGGAAAGCCGTATACAATAAGGTTTCGTGGCCAAATAGTGCCGGTGCATAGTTGTTGAAAATAACAGAAACAATAAAGCCTACGATGATACCGGTAATAGCGGCTGCACCAGTTGTCCGTTTCCAGAACATACCCAGCAGGAACATAGCTAAAATACCGGGGCTAATAAAGCCGGTATACTTTTGAATAAAAGTAAATCCACCTTCGCCACCTATACCCAAGGTATCATGCCAGGTGAGGAACAGACCTAACAACATGGCTACTACAATAGCAATACGGCCAGTGTTTACTAAATGTTTTTCGCTTGCTTCTTTGCCCAGGTATTTTTTATAAATATCCAGCGTAAAAATGGTGGAGATACTATTGGCCTTACCTGCCAGCGAAGCCACAATAGCGGCCGTAAGTGCTGCAACAGATAACCCTCTTAAACCAGTTGGTAAAAAGGCCAGTACAGATGAGTAGGCCGTATCCTTAACATGTACCAGTGTATCTACATCCATACCCGGTTTCATGCCGGTAAGTTGCACATTGTTTTTATGTAGTACATAAGCAGCTATACCCGGCAGCATCACAATGATTGGCATCAGAATTTTCAACATGCCAGCAAACAGAATACCAGTACGGGCCGTATTAAGGTTAGCACCCAAGGCACGTTGGGTAATGTATTGGTTACAACCCCAGTAGTTCAGGTTCACAATCCACTGGCCCAGAAAGTACATAGCAATACCCGGCAAAATTACATAGCGCTGCACATCATACTGCGGCGCATCTGGTGCAGGTTTTTTAAACATCATGTGAAAATGGTCGGGTGCATCTTTCATCAACGTTTGGAAACCATCCCATGCACCGCTGTTATTGCCTACATGCAGACTCACCTGGTTAAGGGCAAAATATACCGTGGCAGCTCCACCAATAATTAATACAGCTACCTGTATTACATCGGTAAAACCAATCACCTTCATACCACCCAGGGTAATGATGAGTGCAAAAACTGCTAACCCAATCATGATAGGGTGCAGAAATTCCTGCCCCACCAAGCCGCTGATAGCTACTGCACCGAGGTAAAGAATAGAGGTAAGATTAACCAGGATGTACAGGAACAACCAGAAGATGGTCATAATTAAAGACACTGTACTATTATACCGCATCTTCAGGAATTGCGGCATTGTATAAATCTTATTCTTCAGATAAATAGGGATGAACCAAACCGCAATAATGATAAGGGCAATGGCAGCCAGCCATTCGTAAGCTGCAACGGCTACCCCAGCAAAAAAGCCGTCGCCACTCATACCCACAAACTGCTCTGCAGAAATATTAGAGGCAATAAGCGATGCTCCGATAGCCCACCAGGTAAGTGACCCTTCTGCAAGGAAGAAGTCATGGGTATCCATAGTGGCCTTCTTTTTACGGTTGTAAATCCAGATACCGTAGCCCGCCACAATAATAAAGTAGATAACAAAGACAATGAGGTCTTTTTGCGTTAGTCCCATAATAGGTACAATCGTTTGTAAGGATTAAATAGGAAAAGTAAGGCTTTAATGCAATCGGTTACTTAAAATAAGCGTCGCTCCAGCGCAGTTCGTTCTTAAGCTGATAAAGATTAGTGTTTTTTCCTATTAAAATGTATTCGATGCCCGCCATTTCTGCAAAATCCTCAAAATGTGCCGACGTAAGGTTCTGACTATAGCCGCTGTGGTGTGCACCACCGGCATAAATCCAGGCAGCACAACCTGTAGCCATGTCTGGCAAAGGTTTCCAAAGGGCACGAGCAACTGGCAGTTTCGGCAGTTCATGCTGCGGTTCTACTGCTTCTACTTCGTTCACAATCAGGCGGAAACGGTTGCCCATATCCACGATAGATGCATTGAGTGCAGCACCTGCACCAGAGTTGAACACCAAACGAACCGGATCTTCCTTACCACCAATTCCCAGCGGATGAATTTCGCAGCTTGGTTTGCTACTGGCAATACTTGGACAAACTTCCAGCATATGGCTACCTAGCACTAAGTTGTTATTCGGCTCAAAATGATAGGTGTAATCTTCCATGAAAGAATTACCGCCGGGCAAACCAGCGCCCATCACTTTCATAGCCCGCACCAGCGCTACCGTTTTCCAGTCGCCCTCACCGGCAAAACCGTAACCAGCTGCCATCAGGCGCTGACTGGCAATACCCGGCAATTGCTTCATGCCGTGCAGGTCTTCAAACGTATCGGTAAAGCCTTTGTAATTGCCTGCTTCCAAAAATGATTTCATACCCAGTTCAATGCGGGCCGCATCGTAAAGGCTCTGGCGTTGAGTGCCGCCTTTTACCAAACCGGCAGCCAACGTGTAGCTGTCTTCATATTCTTGTACCAGCTTGTCAACCTCTGCATCGCTGATAGCATTTATTACCGCTACCAAATCACCAATGCCATACGTATTTACACTATACCCAAACTTGTATTCGGCTTCCACTTTATCGCCATCGGTTACGGCTACGTAGCGCATGTTGTCGCCAAAGCGTACGAAACGGGCACCTTGCCAATCGTTCCAACCCGCAGCTGCACGAGCCCAGGTATTAATTTGCTGATGCACTGCTTCATCTTTCCAGTGACCTACCACTACCCGGCGGTTCAGGCGCATGCGACTCATGATGAAACCAAATTCCCGGTCGCCATGGGCACTTTGGTTCAGGTTCATAAAGTCCATATCGATTGTATCCCATGGAATATCCCGGTTGAACTGCGTATGCAAATGCAGCAGCGGCTTTTGTAAAATCTTCAGGCCGGTAATCCACATTTTAGCCGGGCTAAACGTGTGCATCCAAGCAATGATACCAATGCAGTTAGCAGCTACATTAGCTTCCTTGCAAACGGCAAAAATTTCTTCAGTACTTTTTACGGTTGGTTTAAACACTACCCGAACCGGTATGGCCGACGCTTCATTTAAAAAGCCGGCAATTTCCTGCGAATGCGTAGCTACCTGTGCCAGGGTTTCGGCACCGTACAAATCCTGGCTGCCGGTTACAAACCACACTTCCAGACTCTTCAGATCAGTCATTATTTATTTTGAATTGAGATGTTTTTAGCGGAGCAGGCAAATAAAAACATAATTAATTAAATCGATTGCGGTGGTTTTTATAGGTAGGGCAAAAGAGGGTAGGAGATGAACTACTGCCCGTAATAACTACCCGGCCCATGCTTGCGTTCGAAGTGTTTTTTGATGAGTGAATCTTTCATTCGGTTCACATCTTTGTTTACTGATTCGGTTACAAACGCCATATAGGCAACAGCTTCCAAAACGCCGCTGTTGTACACCGCTTTATCAGCATTTTTACCCCAGGTAAATGGTGCATGGTTGCCCACTAAAATCATTTCGATTTCTTCGTAACTCATACCGCCAGCATCCAGTGCATTCATAATCTGAAACCCCGTTTGGTATTCATAATCGCCTTGGATAAAAAGATCGTCCATAGGAGGCGCACAAGGAATGTCAACCGTCAAGTGGTCGGCATGGGTGGTGCCGTAGATGGGAATATCCCGCAGGCTTTGCGCCCAGCCAGTAGCATACATGCTATGCGTATGGCTGATGCCACCTACTTTTTCCCAGTGCTTGTATAGCACGGCGTGGGTTTTTGTATCACTACTAGGACGTAATACGCCTTCCACCGTTTTGCCTTCAAAGTCTACAATCACCATTTTATCCGGCGACAAATCTTTGTAAGGAACGCCGCTGGGCTTAATAGCAAAAACGCCGAGACTACGGTCGGCGGCGCTTACATTTCCAAAAGTGAAAACGACAAGATTTAATTCAGGAAGTTGCATGTTGGCTGCATAGGCTTCCTGCTGAATGTGTTCGTATTTGCTCATGTTCAATTAATATGTCAAAGGTAAAAAGCCAAATATAAAAGGAGAGGTGGTGAAGTGTTCTGTGTGGGGGCTGAAATTGGTAATTAGGTAATGATAATGTCGAATTTCTGTAGCAAGCCTTCCAATCCATCTCTCGAAAATCTGGCTTTTTTCATCTTGTTTGTCTGCGGGTCGATGGTGTAGTTGTACGCAGTTCGAAAATCAGCCTTCTCCAAAATGGTATTATCGAAAATTGTTTTTGCTAAATCGCAGCTGTCGAAAGTAGAACTGCTTAAATCTGTTTCTGTAAAATCAACTTCGTGAAGTGTACAGCTTTTAAAACTAGTCTTCTTTAGTTTGAGTTTATAAAAAGAAGAGAGGTTGAGAATACTGCTTTCGAAACTGGCTGAAAACAAAAAGTCATTGCAGTTTTCAAAATGCAGCCCTATCATTTTGCACTCTTTGAATTTTGCATCCCGAAAAGCGCTTTGCACCAGTTTGGCTGTGCTGAAATTACAGCCTATAAACTGACATTCAATAAAACTGATATGCGAAAGATCGGCATTGGAAAAGTCGCAGTTCTTAAAAGTGCAGTCTTCATAATCGCCTCGTTGTAGATCTGTTGCTTTGAAACTGGCACCGTCGAAGGTTTCGCCGTCGGTGTAGTGCTTATCTGGTTTATCAACAGGCCTTGGCAACATGTGTTTATTGGGTATTTAATAGTTAGCGTTTATCAGAATGGCCTAAGCTTTTCTCCGGTGCTACTTCATCTCTCACCAGTTGCTTCAATTCTTTTATCTCCGGGAAGCGGCCTTCTGTTTTGCGGTCAAAAATAAGCTTGTCATTTACTGCCACCGAAAATTCTCCGCTTACTTCTGCCGGGTGGAGTAATACGCCATGCACATCATCGGTAAATGTGGTGAGCACTTCCTGCGCCATGTAAGCAGCTCGTAGCATCCAGCCGCATTTAGGGCAATAGGTTATGGTGATGGTAGGTTTCATTTGCCGCAATTTGATTTTATGACTGTGTGAAAGGGAGCCTACAAAGCAGTAGAGACAAGGCCAGCCTTATCTCTACAATATTAAATTTTAAACTATACAGCCAACTGCTCGGCAAAACCACCTAGCAGTTTGTATTTCTCCATGCGTTTGGCGTAATATTCCACTTTGTCTGCTTCGGGGAAATATTCAACTTCAAAACCCTGGCCCATAGCTTCCATCGCATCTTCTACTTTTGGGTATAGGCCAGCGGCGGTAGCGGCAAACATGGCGGCACCGGCAGCACAGGTCTGGTCGCTTTTGTGGATGCGGATAGGCATGTTCATTACATTAGCCATTACCTGCATAATGTATTTCGATTTTTTGGCCACACCACCCAGGCCAATCAATCCCTGAATTTGTACGCCTTCTTTATTGAAACGATCAACAATGGCTTTTGCGCCAAAGCAGGTTGCCTCTACCAAAGCCTTAAATAGTTGTGGTGCTTTGCTGCCTAAACTCAACCGGGCAAAAGCACCCTGCAAAGCTTGGTTGGCATCCGGTGTACGGCGGCCGTTGAGCCAGTCAATTGCAATTTCATCATCATCGGCTAGCGGCAGTTTTGCAGCTTCAGCGCTCAGGTTCATAATGATGGCGTTGTCCATTTCCTGCTGAATTTTCAACACGGTATCGCTATCAATCACGCCAATTTTCGGCAGCAGGTATTCAGTAGGCCAGCTAATCAGATTTTTGAACCAGGCATATGCATCGCCAAAAGCGCTTTGGCCCGCTTCCATCCCAATCATACCGGGAATTACGGAACCATGTACCTGTCCGCAAATGCCTTTTACCAAAATGCCTTCCACTTCTTGCGTCGGCGCAACGAGCATATCGCAAGTGCTAGTGCCCAGTACTTTGCTGAGGTAGTAAGGCTCAATCTGGCCGCCAACGGCACCCATGTGAGCATCAAAAGCGCCAACGCCAACAACCACATTTTTACTAAGACCCAGTTTATCAGCCCACTCCGCAGAAATGTAACCAGCACTCTTGTCAGAAGCATAAGCTTCTTTCGGTATGCGGCTTGTAAATCCATCGAGCAAAGAATCCCAGGCCGCAAAAAATTCATTCGGTGGATAGCCGTCATATTCCTTTGCCCACAGGCCTTTGTGACCTGCAGCGCAAACGCTACGTTTTAACTGCATGGCATCGGTGCCGCCAGTCAGAAGGAAAGGAATCCAGTCGCAATGTTCTACCCAACTGAAGATGGCATTCCGTACGCTTTCATCGGCTCGCAGCGTTCGCAGCAGTTTAGCCCAAAACCATTCGCTGGAATAAATACCACCCACAAATTGCAGGTAGTTGACATCAAACTTTTTAGCATGCTCGTTTATTTCTGCCGCTTCTTTAGTACCGGTATGGTCTTTCCACAAAACAAACA
>CAXTDG010000161.1:0-8744 GCA_964242675.1 uncultured Chitinophagaceae bacterium | reverse complement strand
AAAACGGTAAAAAGAATGCCGCCCGTGATGAGAAACCCAGCCAAGCTACAACCGCAGAACTTTAAACTTTAGACCTTAAACTTTAAATGGGTTATTACAAAGATGCCCTTAGACGCAGCGAAAACGGAATGGCTTCGTGAGAGGTACCTGATTCCAAAACAAACTCGGCAGCCCGGCGACCCATTAAAGCAAAATCGGTAGAGATGGTTGTAATGCCATTTAAAATCAGCCGTTTCAAAGGGGTTTCGTTGTAAGAAATAACGCCTATTTGTTTTCCAGCTTCAAAGCCAAGGGCCAGCATTCGTTCCAGCAGTACTACCAGGTCGTCTTCCATCAGGTTGATGAACACCTCACCTTCGTTAATGGGTTCATCCTTTATTTTATGCACCACTTTGTGCGAAAAAGCATACTGCTGGCAAAAGCGCTGAAAGCCATCTAAAATTTCATGCGGGTAGTAGCTGTTCTCAGGGAAGATAATTTTGAGCGTATGATATTTACTAAGCTGCTCATTGGCATTAGTTAGCGCTCCGTAAATATCTTCTTCAAAGTTTTCGTAGATGGCCGCATAGCTACCAGTTACGCCGGGTACCAGCTTATCAAGCAGTATCAGCTTTTCCTTGGGTATAGTATTGATGATTTGATAGGCATTGTCGGCACCATCTATAAAATGCGGTATGATAACAAAATGTGTATAGCTATCTCGCCGTTGCTCCAAAAGCTTTTTAAAGAGCAGTACATCATTATTGTAAATATAAAAATCTATGGCAGCCGTATTGCCCAGCGTTTGTACAAAAGCATCGTACATCATTTTTTTGTGAGCGCTAAGCTTATTGAACAACAGGAAAATCTTGAGTCGCTGCTCCGTAGTGGCATTTTTTACAAAATAGCCTTTGCCCGGCACCGACCCAAGCAAGCCAATTTTCTTTAAATATTTGTACCCTTTCTCCGCCGTATCACGGGATATTTCGAACTCAAAACTTAGCTCGTTGATAGAGGGAAGCATGTCGCTTTGCTTGAGTGCACCTTCGGAAACGGCTTTAATAATGCAGTTGGCCAACTGCAAATATTTGGGCGTAGCGGAGTAATAATCAAAATCAAGGTACTGGTAAACGACAGGTTTCTTCATGCTGCAATCGTTTTGATATGAGGTTTCAAACGTACAACATGCCGTTGATTCAATTTCAGGCTTCAGAAAACTACATGACAGTGCATGATAGGGTTTAAGATGGAGGCCCTACCTTAGTCCGGTTTTTATTAAGCTTGCCAAAAGAAGAAATCGCTCATGGGTGTACTCGCCGGTGTTATTTACCATTTTCTCGGAGGCTTTGCTTCCGGTAGTTTTTATATTCCTTATAAAAAAGTAAAAGGCTGGGCCTGGGAAAGCTACTGGATTGTCGGCGGCCTTTTTTCCTGGCTCATTGTGCCACCTATTGCAGCCTACCTAACTATTCCCAACTTTGCTGAAATCATCTCGTCTACAGGCGGACCTATTTTAGGTTATACTTTTCTTTTTGGTGTGCTATGGGGTATTGGTGGCCTCACTTATGGCCTTGGCGTACGGTATTTAGGCGTATCGCTGGGCAGTTCTGTTATCTTAGGGTTATGTTCCGTTTTTGGCTCTATTATTCCCTCGATCTACTACGATTTCGTAAGAAAAACATCTCCCGAGAAAGCCGTAGGTAAGGATACAATTACAGACCTGGCTACGCAACACTGGGGGCAAATGGTGTTGCTGGGATTGCTTGTTTGCGTTGTCGGCATTGTGATTTGTGGTATAGCGGGTAGTAAAAAGGAAAAGGAACTTTCTGCCACTTCTAAAGCACATGAGCATGAAGCTATTGAAGGGATGGGGGAATATGCACCTACTACCAATACAAATAATCAGGATTACAATTTCGGGAAAGGGCTGCTGGTAGCTATTATTTCTGGTGTACTAAGTGCCTGCTTTAGTTTTGGAATTGAAGCCGGTTCTGAAATGAGCAGAGTTGCCAACCAACAATGGATGGCTGTTCATCCTGGGCAAGGCAACTATCTATTTAGCAATAATGTCATTTATATCATCATTTTGTGGGGTGGGTTAACGACTAACCTCATCTGGTGTTTGATTCTGAATGCCCGTAACAAAACATTTGGCAACTACACTGACAAACGTACACCCATCCTCAGGAATGTTATTTTCTGTGCATTAGCAGGTACCACCTGGTTTCTCCAGTTTTTCTTTTACGGTATGGGAGAAAGCCGGATGGGGAATGGTGCTTCGTCCTGGATTTTGCACATGGCGTTCATCATTTTGATTGCAAATACCTGGGGCATTTTACTGAACGAATGGAAAGGAACCTCTTCTAAAACAAAGTCATTTATTTTTGCAGGCATTGCTACTATTATTCTTTCAGTATTGATAGTAGGTTATGGTAATTCTACAAAAGAAAGAGAGCAGAAAGAATTAAAGCAGCAGCAAACGACTACCAGTTATAACAACCGGTAGCAAAAAGTGCTCTTAAAAAAGTACTTAACAAGTTTATATTAATTTAAGGTCTTGGGAACTCTAACTTTAATAACCCCAGGATTGGTATTTGGGTATTTATCACGGTTTTAAATCTTTATCATAAGATTTGAAGCCTAAAAAATTAGAAATATGGAAACAGTAACGGCGACACAGTTTAAGCATGTGAGCTATCTGTGGGATGATGCAAAAGCCGCCTCGATGGAAGGCGACGAAGTAGCATTACTCATTTATCGCAGTAATCTTTTGGGTGCTGATTTACGCCTTACCAACTATGGCGGCGGCAACACCAGTTGCAAAGCCATGGCGAAAGATCCACTGACGGGTGAATTGACTGAAATTATGTGGGTAAAAGGTAGCGGTGGCGACATTGGTACCTTGAAAAAAAGTGGCCTTGCTGCGCTGTACGTTGACCGCCTGCGCAGCCTGAAAAATGTATATCGTGGCTTGGAGCATGAAGATGAAATGGTGGAATTGTTCAACCACACCATCTACGATCTTGCTTCTAAAGCGCCATCTATTGATACGCCTTTGCACGGTTTTCTTCCGTTCAAACATATTGACCACCTGCATCCAGATGCGGCTATTGCTATTGCAGCAGCGGCTGATGGAGAAAAAATTACGCAGGAATTATTTAACGGCACAATTGGTTGGGTGCCCTGGCAGAAACCCGGTTTCGATCTTGGATTGAAATTAAAAGCTTGCCTGGACGAAAACCCGGGTATCCGTGGTATCATGCTGGGTTCTCATGGTTTGTTTACCTGGGGCGATACCGCTTACGAAAGCTATATCAATACCCTTGAAGTGGTTGAGCGTTGCGCCCAATACCTGGAAGATGCCATTGCTAAAAACGGTGTTGTTTTCGGCGGTGCAAAAATCGAATCTTTATCAAAAGATCAGCGTTTAAAGCAGGCCGCTTCACTGGCACCCATCCTTCGTGGATTTTGCAGCAGCAATCAGAAAATGATCGGTCATTTTACTGATGATGATCGTGTTTTGGAATACATCAATTCTAATGATCTGGATCGCCTGGCCCCAATGGGAACCAGCTGCCCGGATCACTTCCTACGTACGAAGATTAGCCCACTGGTGTTGGAACTGGATGCTAAAGACGATTTGAGCGATGTAAAGACCATCAAGACTCGTTTGGAACCTGCATTTGAGGCTTACCGCCAGATGTATAATGATTACTACGAAACCTGCAAACACTATAATAGCCCTGCTATCCGTGACAATAATCCGGTGGTAATTCTGTATCGTGGTGTTGGTATGTTCACCTTCAGCAAAGACAAGCAAACGGCTCGTGTTGCTGCTGAGTTTTATATCAACGCTATCAACGTAATGAAAGGCGCTGAAGCGGTTTCTCAATACACTTCATTGCCACGTCAGGAAGCTTTCAATATTGAATACTGGTTGCTGGAAGAAGCAAAGCTGCAACGTATGCCTAAGCCAAAAGCTTTGAGCGGCCGTATTGCACTGATCACCGGTAGCGCTGGTGGTATTGGTAAAGCAATTGCCAAGAAATTTGCCGAAGAAGGTGCTTGTGTTATCATAAATGATATCAACGAAGAGCGCCTGGGCGCTGCAACGGAAGATTTCAAAAAGATGTTTGGACGTGATGCAGTTGCTTCCACCATTTTAAACGTAACAGAAACTGAGTCAACTATAAAAGCGTTTGACAATGCTTGTCTTGCTTTTGGCGGTGTTGACATTGTGATCAATAACGCTGGTATCTCTATTTCAAAATCAATCGCCGAGCATTCTTTGGAAGAGTGGGATCGCTTGTATGATATTTTGGTAAAGGGCCAGTTCATTGTATCGAAAGCTGGTGTAGAAATAATGCGTAAGCAAGGTTTTGGTGGCGATATTGTAAATATCGTTTCTAAAAATGCGGTTGTTGCCGGACCAAATAATCCTGGTTACGGTTCTGCAAAAGCAGCACAGGCGCACCTTACCCGTTTAATGGCTGCTGAATTAGGGCCAGATAAAATCCGGGTAAACACCGTGAATCCTGATGCAGTAATTTCTGATTCCAATATCTGGGCCGGTGGCTGGGCTGAAGGCCGTGCAAAAGCTTACGGCATTACCGTGGCTGAATTGCCTGCTTACTACGCCAAGCGTACTTTGCTGAATGAGATTATTTTGCCAGATGATATTGCCAATGCATGTTATGCATTTGTAGGTGGTCTGCTGAATAAATCAACCGGTAATGCACTGAACGTAGATGGTGGTGTAGCAATGGGCTTCTACCGATAATTCGATTTAAGATGTATGAATTTGGATTTGTGATTAGTTACATTCTTATTCAATAGCTCCTTTGATTTTTTGAACGTTAATATTCAATTGCAATCCTGTTACAAGGGTTGCAATTGATTTTCAAATATGCCGAGACTTGCCTTTAAAATGAAACTGTTTCCCGGAAAGGAAGCGGAATACCAAAAGCGCCACGACGAAATTTGGCCTGAGCTCACTGCGCTGCTAAAAGATAGTGGCATTAGCGAGTACAGCATTTTTTTGGATACAGAAACGCTGAGCCTTTTTGGTGTTTTGAATATTGAAGATGCAACTAAAAGTGCTGAACTGCCTTCGTATCCGGTGATGCAAAAGTGGTGGGCTTACATGGGTGATATTATGGAAAGCAATCCTGATAATTCTCCGGTGAGTGTTTCTTTGAAAGAGGTGTTTTATATGAAGTAAAAAGGATATTATGTGGGTGCCTTTCCCTGAAGAAAAGATATTAGAAGATGTATCCAGAACTGAGTATTACTTATCAGGTCATCTTGAGGAATTCTGGAATTTGATTAAGATTGCTCCGGAAAAATGGCAGAGCTACATATTTAATGAAGAAGGTGACAGTTTTTGGGTTGTAGCTATTTGGGGAACTAAAGTTTTATTATACAACGATATTGAGGAAGGATATAACGTTTCAGAATATCATAAGTATGGAATAATAAATAACCCTGGCGCAAACCAGTCTGATTTATACGAAATGATTGAGGCGATTTACGAATCATTTCTGCCTAAAAAAACTTTGAGTTTATAGGTAAATAAACGTTTAAAATTTAAAAAAAGTTAAGCGATGCTAGTAGAAAAATATAAAATTCAGCAGCACAATCAGGAGCTGCAGGATAAGCACCAGCACAGCTTTGAGTATGTTGCTGCCGACGTTCCTAACGTAGAAGCTGTATTGCAAAAGCTAGTTGATTTTCAAGTAGCTATTCCAAGCTGGGCTTTGGGTACCGGTGGTACTCGTTTTGGTCGCTTTGCAGGCGCAGGTGAGCCTCGCAGTCTGGAAGAAAAAATCGAAGACGTTGGTTTACTGCATGCTTTGAACCAAAGCAGCGGAGCCATCTCCCTGCATATTCCCTGGGATATTCCACAAAATTACAGCGCCATCAAAGCGTTGGCTGCACAACATGGTCTTCGTTTCGATGCCATGAATTCAAACACTTTCCAGGATCAGAAAGATCAGGAATTGAGTTACAAATTCGGCTCGCTGAACAACGTTGATAAAGGCGTTCGCAAACAAGCTATTGATCATAATATTGAAGTAATTAAACACGGTATTGAATTAGGTTCCGAATCCCTGACCGTTTGGTTAGCGGATGGTTCTTCTTTCCCTGGTCAATTGAATTTCCGCAAGGCATTCGACCGCACCGTTGAAAGCTTGCAGGAAATTTATGCAGCCCTTCCGGACAATTGGAAACTGTTCTTAGAATACAAAGCATTTGAACCAAACTTCTACAGCACTACGGTTGCCGATTGGGGCCAAAGCTTGCTAATGGTTGGTAAACTGGGTCCAAAAGCAAAAACGCTGGTCGATTTAGGACACCATTTACCAAATGCCAACATCGAACAAATCGTTTCGCTGTTGCTAAATGAAGATCGCTTGGCTGGTTTCCATTTCAACGACAGCAAATATGGCGATGATGACCTGACCGTTGGTAGCATTGACCCATACCAGTTGTTCCTTATTTTTAATGAACTGGTGGAAGGTATGGATGCTCGTAACATGAACCATGCAAACGACATTGGTTGGATGATTGATGCCAGCCATAACCTGAAAGATCCGCTGGAAGATTTGCTGCAATCTGTTGAAGCTATTATGATTGCTTATGCACAGGCGTTAATCATTGATACCAAAGCCTTACAAGCCGTTCAGCAGAGCAGCGATGTAGCCCAGGCGCAGGAAATTCTACAACAGGCTTATCGTACAGATGTTCGTCCACTGGTAGCACAGGCTCGTATTAATGCTGGTGGTGCTGCTAGCCCGCTGGCCCTTTATCGGCAACTAAAAGTGCGGGAAAACCTGGTGAAAGAGCGTGGTAGCAACGCTGTCGCAACCGGTTTATAAGATTTATGAATTAGGAATTTTGATTTAAGATTTCTTATAAAAAACTTCCGAAGAGTAAATCTGCTTTTCGGAAGTTTTTGTTTAACAAGGAATGCTGCGAAATTTGGAAACGTCGCAGTACAATTGATTTTCGCTTCAATCCTTCCCGATTGGCGATTCACCATTTACGATTATTCACTATGTCTGCCATCCCTGTTATCGCCATTTTTGATATTGGAAAAACCAACAAAAAGTTTTTCCTGTTTGATGAAGATTACCACATAGTAAAGGAACAAAGTACACAGTTTACAGAAATAGCAGACGAAGATGGCTTTGCCTGCGATGATGTGCAGCAGTTGCAGCAGTGGGTATTGCAAACCTTGCAGGAGGCGATGCAGCTGAAAGAATTTGAAGTAAAGGCTATTAACTTTTCGGCGTATGGTGCCAGCTTTGTGCTAATTGATGAAGAGGGGGCAGTGATTGCGCCACTCTACAATTATCTCAAGCCTTTTCCTGAACCACTTTCTAAACAGTTTTACCAAAAGTATGGTAGCGAAACGCAGGTAGCTACTGAAACAGCATCGCCGGTATTGGGTAATCTTAATTCCGGCCTTCAATTGTATCGGTTGAAATATGATAAACCAGAGATGTTTGGCGAAACTTATCAGGCACTGCATTTACCCCAATATTTAAGTTACCTGATCACCCAAATACCGGTTAGTGATATCACCAGTATTGGCTGTCATACCCAGCTTTGGAATTTTGCTGAAAACCAATACCATACCTGGGTAGGGCAGGAGGGCGTTGGTGAAAAGTTGCCTTCCATTTTGCCATCTGATGATGTTATTAATGTAGATATCAATGGTAAAGAAATAGTAGCGGGGGGTGGTTTGCATGATAGTTCGGCTGCACTCATTCCTTACCTCACCTGCTTTACCGAACCGTTCATTCTTATTTCTACCGGCACCTGGTGCATTACACTGAATCCGTTTAATGCCAACCCGCTTACGGGTGATGAATTGAAAGCTGATTGCCTGTGTTATATGCAGTTTCAGGGAAAACCGGTAAAAGCTTCCCGCCTGTTTGCCGGCAACGAGCATGAAAAACAAACCCGTCGCCTGGTTGAACATTTTCACGTTGCGGCTGATTACTACAAAAAAGTAAAGTATGATGTAACGCTGATTGAAAAGTTGCAGGCGGCTATCCCTTTTGAAGGCCAGCATACGGCAGGTTTACAGGAGTCGATTTTTAACCAGCGGGAACTTGGCGCCTACGAAAATTACGAAGAAGCTTACCATCAGTTAATGCTCGACATTGTGGCGGAACAAACAATTTCTACCGGTAGGGTAGTGCAGGATACGCCGGTAAAACGCATTTTTGTGGATGGCGGGTTTAGCCATAATCCTATTTACATGAACCTGCTGGCAACTGCCTTTCCGCAAATGGAAGTGTATGCTGCTTCTGTGGCACAGGCTACGGCGGTTGGGGCTGCATTAGCCATTCATCCGCACTGGAACGACAATCCCGTTCCTGGTGATATGATTGAACTGAAATTTTATTCACTGCCACATGGGCAAGTAGCTTAGCTACAATTTCGCTTAATTTGTGACCTTGTCTTTTTACAAACGCCTGCATCTTTATGAAAAAGCTTTTTTTCTTTTTGTGTTGTTCGCTCTTTGCTACTATTTCATTTGCTCAGTCAAAAGACGAGAAAGCGGTGGCTACTGCTGTGGATTCGCTAACGGCTGCTATGGTGAGCAGCAATATTAGTTCCCTTACCAAATGGACGGATGATCAACTAAGTTATGGCCACTCCAGCGGATTATTACAAGATAAGAATGCTTTCCTGGAGAACTTTGTAACAGGTAAAACCGACTTTGTAACCATTGATCTGGCTGATCAAAAAAT
>CAXTDG010000160.1:0-8750 GCA_964242675.1 uncultured Chitinophagaceae bacterium | reverse complement strand
CGCTCAGTCGCCTATTAGCAATATTCGTTTTACAGATGTAGTAATCAATGGTGTAGAAACAGAATACAAGCTGATGAACGTGAAGAATATTCAACTCAAAAACGTGACGATCAACGGGCAAGTGATGGATAATAAAAAGCTGGTAATAAAAGAGGGCGAGGCTTCTTTACATTGGTAGCCGATGATAGCGAAAAGGTATACTTTCATGTTGGAAATTTTATAATGAAACGATGCCTTGCCGGAAACGATTATCTCTTTTATTCAGCTTATTGCTGCCATTATTTTTTGTGTTCATTGGTGCCCAACCCAATGATATTCTTTTCAAACATCTTTCCTTAAAAGAAGGCTTTGCGCAAACACCTGTTTTTTCCTTTTTACAAGATAAAAAAGGGTTTATCTGGATTGGTAGCCGGGGCGGATTAATTCGTTTTGATGGATACGAATTTAAAAAATTTACGAACCGGGTACCGCAAAAGCAGAATGCCGTTTATAACGATGTACGGGCATTGTACGAGGACAACAACCAAATACTTTGGGTTGGCACTTCCGTTGGGTTGTATTCCTTCGACAGAAAAACAGAACAGTTTACTTCCCTTAATTTTCCTGATGCTCCCACGATTCATGCTTTACAGTCCGACGCTTCAGGCAGTCTGTGGGTAGCCACTACCAAGGGGTTGGAATGCATTAATACTACCACCCGGCAAAAAATAAATCTTACTGCGTTTCCATCCTTTGCACAGGTCGCTAACAGAAACATCAACGCCTTATTAATTGATCAGAAAAAAAAGCTATGGATAGGGTTGGATTCTGGTATGGTGTGTATCAATTTGGTTAATAAACACCTTGCTCCGCTTCCACCGGCTTTACAAAAAAACCAGCAGCTTTTGGAAGCGAAAGTGTATGTGATACGGCAAGATCGGGATGGCGATTTCTGGATGGGAACCGAAGACAATGGTCTATTTGGCTATGCCCCTAAAGAAGGCGTTTGCACCAACTATTCTGGTGAAATGAAAAGCGAGGGTTTCCCTTCCAATTTTGTTCGGGATATATTGGTGTATGATAGTGCTTCCATTTGGATAGGAACCCGGGATGGGCTAAGTGTGCTACATAAAACCACTCATTCTTTTACCAATTACCGGCACGAAAGTACCGACCCCGGAAGCCTGAGCCACAGTGCAGTACTGAGTTTTTTAAAAGACGATGCAGACAATATCTGGATTGGCACTTATGCCGGCGGGCTGAATGTGTACCATGCTGCCAATGCTAATTTTAGAAATATTGGGGAGCAGGTGGGCGCCACTTTTGGTTTGAGCGAACCGCTGGTAAATGCGGTGCTGCCAGATCCAGCTGGCAATATTATTTGGGCTGGTACCGATGGCGGCGGACTGAACCGCATAGACCGGCAAAACAGTACAGCAACGTATTACCCGGTAAAGTCGGGCCACAAGTTTAGCAACGTGGTAAAAGCGCTTACCTGGGATAAAAACCAGAACATCATACTCGGTACATTAGATGGTCTAGCCCTTTTTAATCCCAAGACAACAGCACTTTCCTACTTCCATGTAAAAGATGAAAAAGCCGCCAAAAATTTTCGGGTGAATGCCGTGTATACCGATGCAACGGGCATCTGGGCCGGAACAGAACGGAATGGCTTACTACATGTGATAGATGACAACCACAACGAATCGTTCGTTACAAATGAGGCCAGGAATAGCATCAGCGATAATCGTGTTACCGCCGTGTCGCCCGATAACAGAGGCAATTTGTGGGTAGCTACTCGCAACGGCCTCAACTATTTTGATAAGCAACAAAAAACCTTTCAACGATTTTATATCCGGGAGCAATCGGATAGTAACGCAATCAATGCGGTATACCTCGATTCCCGGCAGCTACTTTGGGTGGGCACTTCCAATGGTATCTATTGTTTTTCCAAAACCGCAAAACAATTCTATGCGCTAACCAATACCGTTTTAGGAAACCCGCAGGTGCAAAGTATTACCGAAGATGCCGCCGGTAAACTTTGGGTAAGTACTTCCCTCGGGCTATCCTGCATTACGCTGAAGAACACAATAATTCCCTTTACAAACAGCAGTGCGGAGGTAGTGAATTATACTGCTAATGATGGCCTGGCCAGTAATCAATTTTTGTTGGGAGCAGTTGCCAGGGTTAGCAATGAACTCATTTTTGGTGGGGTAAATGGAATCACCACTTTTTACCCCGGTAGCATCGTAAAAAACAGTCATCCGCCCAAAGTGGTTGTTACAGAATTGTTGGTGCATAACCAGTCTGTACAACCGGGTATAGCGCATTCGCCGCTGTTGTTGCCCATAGAAGATACCAAACAAATCACACTGAATTATAATCAGGGAGACATTGCATTTCGGTTTGCAGCACTCAACTTTCTCAATTCGCAAAACAACCAGTATGCCTACAAAATGGAAGGGCTTTCGGGCAATGAAGAATGGCAGTATGCTGGTCATCAGCGAACGGCTAACTATACCAACCTGGAGCCCGGCCATTATATTTTTCATTTAAAAGCAGCGAATAACGATGGCGTATGGAGTACGGAAACAGTAGCCATTGCAATTACTGTTTTGCCGCCTTTTTGGAAAACCTGGTGGGCTTATACCCTTTACGCCATTCTGTTTGTTGCTGCTATGTTCGTCATCGTTCGCTTCTTTCGGAAGCGGGCTAAGTTGGAAAGGGACTTGTACTATGAGCATTTACTTAATCAACGGCAGGAAGAACTGCACCAGATGAAACTGGATTTATTTACCAATATTTCGCATGAAATAAAAACGCCACTAACGCTTATTTCGGGGCCGTTGGAAGAGTTGATTCGTAAGCCATCCACCAATATGGCTGCCACACAGCAACATTTAGCGTTAATGAAGAACAACACCGAACGGCTGATGCGGCTGGTAACGGAATTGCTGGATTTCAGAAAGGCTGAAACGGGGCACATGCAACTGTATGTGGGGGAGCACAACCTTGTTGCATTTTTGCAAAAAGTGTTTGCCGCTTTCAGCAGCATGGCCGCCAATCTGAATATTGACTACCAGTTTAAAAAAACCGAAAGTGAGGCAAGCGTTTTCTTTGATGAATACCAGTTAGAGAAAGTGGTTTTTAACCTGCTGGCGAATGCTTTCAAGTTCACTCCCGAAGGTGGTAGCATTCAACTTTCTGTAATTCATCAAAATAATAAAACCGGGTTTTCGGTAATGAATACCGGCATCGGAATTCCGAAAGAGAAGCAAGCAAAACTATTTACTAATTTTTACCAGGCCCACGAACATTATTCCCGCAATATTGGCTCTGGTATTGGCTTAGCGCTTTCCAAAAGCATTGTGGAACTGCATAAAGGAACGATATTCGTAGAGAGCGGTACCTCGGCAGAAGAAGAAAACGGAAAGACCTGCTTTACGGTCTTACTGCAAACCGGAGCTGCCCATTTTCAGCCGGAAGAATTGGTGGGGCCAGGCATTAGCGAAAGCATTGTCCCCAACAGTATATCCATTCCAACAGTACATTCTGATGCTGCTGCAAAAGATGAGAATGCTGCTGAAAAACGGTACACCATTCTGGTAGTAGAAGACAACGACGATGTTCGGAATTTCATTACTACTGCGCTAGCAACTGAGTATAAAATAGTAAGCAACAACAATGGAAAAATTGGTTGGGAAACGGCCACCGAATTAATACCTGACCTGGTTATCAGCGATGTGATGATGCCGGAGATGGATGGCTTTGAATTGTGCCAACTACTGAAAACAGATGAACGAACCAGCCATATTCCGGTCATCCTGCTTACAGCCCGTGCGGCACAGGAGCATCATATTCACGGCCTGGAAACGGGTGCCGACATTTACCTGGTAAAACCTTTCAGCATTCAGGTGCTGGAACTGAACATCCGCAACCTGCGATCTTCCCGAGAAAAACTGCAACAGAAATTTAGCCGGTTAATAAAACTGGAACCAACACAAAAAATTATTGACCTGCCGGATGAACGTTTCCTGAATAAGATGCTCCTTTTTATTGAACAGAATATCGACAATGAAGAATTTGGTGTGCCGATGCTGGCTTCCGAAGCTTGCATGAGTCAACCGGTTTTGTACAAAAAAATTAAAGCACTAACCGACCTTTCCGTCAATGATTTTATCAAAACCATCCGCTTAAAAAAAGCAGCCCAATTACTGGAACAGAAACAGTTTACGGTGTATGAAGTAGCCTACATGGTGGGCTATAACGACAGCAAATATTTTAGTCGGGAATTCAGTAAGCAATATGGCAAAACGCCTACTGCTTATGTAAATAGCCTGGAAGATATTGTATAATGTTAGCCGTATTTTTAGAATAATCTACCCATGTATTTAGGATTCTCCCCGCCTTCACAGCGTTAGGCGGTTCAACTTTGTTATAGCGATTCAAGATTGTTTACAGGACGTGTATCCTGGCAACTTCAAGCTTGCCTATGACAAAAGCACTTGCCCTTTTTTATATGATTATCCAGTCTCATCTGCTGGCTGCAAAGTCTTTTACCATAACCGAATTCGGTGCAGTGAATGACACCAGCAAGCTGAGTACAGTTGCTATCAATAAAGCCATTACCGCCTGCTATAAAAGTGGCGGAGGAATGGTCATTATCCCAATAGGAAATTACAAATCCGGTACTATTATTTTAAAGGATCATGTAGAACTCTTTTTGGAAAGAGGCGCTACTTTATATGCCAGTACCGATACATTAGATTTCCCCCGGCAGGCACAACCCATGTATCGTTCGCAAAAAGACCCCGGTGGATGGTATGCTCTCATTTATGCAGAAGGCGTTACCGATATCGGAATCAGCGGAGCCGGAACGATTGATGGGCAAGGCGCAAACCAAATACCTCGCCGTGGTGAACTAACTGGGGATAGAGATGGCCGGGCTCGTAATGTATTATTCATTTCCTGCCAGCGGGTGTCTGTTACTGGCATCACTATGCTCAACGCTGGCATCTGGAACCAGCATTATCTGAACTGCGAAGATGTATTGGTAAATAACATTCGGGTATTTAACCACAGCAACCGCAACAATGATGGGATAGACATAGATGGTTGCCGGAGATTTGTTTTGTCCAACAGCATTATTGATTCGGATGATGATGGAATTGTATTAAAAAGCACCGGCCCTGCTCCCTGCGAAGATGTAGTGATTAATAACTGCATCGTTAGCAGTTTTACCAACGCAATTAAATGCGGAACCGAATCAACTGGTGGGTTTAAAAATATTGCCATTTCTAACTGTGCGATAAAACCATCCATCAGTAAAATAAAATCCGTTTTCAAAGCGCCTGATATTGGCGTTACCGCTATTTCACTGGAAATGGTAGACGGCGGTATTATGGATGGCGTAAGCATCAACAACATTGTAATTGATGGTACAGAATGCCCCATATATGTACGCCTCGGCAACCGGGCTCGCAAGCACAAAGACGACGCTCCCGAACCACCCTTTGGGCAAATGCGAAACATTCAAATTTCTAACGTCACCGCCTGGAGTTCAGGAAATTATAGTTCGTCTATTACCGGTGTTCCTGGTTCACTTATCGAAGATATTTCACTTACTAATATCCGGCTGGTAAATAGGGGCGGATTAAATGCCGGGCAATTTATTTCTAATGTGAGTGATGTAAAAGAAGACGAAAAAGGCTACCCCGAACCAACGGTTTGGAAAAACCTTCCGTCGTATGGTTTTTTTATTCGCCATGTGCAAAGCATCTCACTCAGTGATATAAGCCTTGCCTCAAAAAATAAGGAAACCCGGTTTCCCTTAATTGCATCGGATGTACAGCAGCTTTTTGTAAAAGATTTCCGGGTAAATAAAAGTGTTGGCAAAATACCCTTTCAGCTATTAGATGTACAGGAAAAACACCTTGACGATTCGGCTATCAAAATCGTTGATAGCAATTAAAACCGGTTGCATGAAGTCGATGTCTTGTACACGACTTACGCAGCAAATAAATCGTAGTCTCCTTTCTAAATATTGTCTTGAAAAAAACATTGTACGCCATGAAAAACTTCTTTCAGCAAACGCATTTTATTGGTTTGAGTATGTTCCTGCTGGTAGCCGGTATCAGTTGCAGAGCTCAGGTTGATCCTCTTGTAGCGCCTAATCAAATTACCAACACAACAAGCGGTTCCGCTTTTTTTGCTCCTTCTGGAATTAATTATACTCCAGAAACAATTAACCTGTATAACAGCCTGCAACGGGTAGCCCCCAAAGGTGTAATGTTTGGCCACCAGGACGACTTGGCTACGGGTGTAGGCTGGACGTATACAAGTGGTCGCTCAGACACGAAAGAAATTGTAGGCGAATACCCGGCTGTAGTGGGTGGCGAGATGGGAAATCTGGAACTGAATCTTTCTTACAATGCAGACGGTATCAACTTTGCCAAAATGAAAGCCACCTTTCAGCAGGTGTATGCACAAGGAGGCGTGGTTTCGTTGCTGTGGGGCCTCAATAACCCTGTGGATACTACGCAAACCCGCAAGAGTACCATGGATTCAACCATTACCAAACTATTGCAAAGCCCCGTAGCCATTGCTCGTTACCAGCGCTGGATGCAAACCTTCGCTCAGTTTTTAAAAGATTTAAAAGGTGCCAACGGCGAAGCTATTCCGGTGGTGCTTCGCATTTTGCACGAACAAAATGGCAACTGGTATTGGTGGGGCCGCACCCACTGCACCGTACAGGAATACACCACTATGTATAAATGGACAGTGAATTATTTGCGGGATACAGCCAACGTTCGCAACGTATTGTTTGCCTACTGCCCCAATGCATTTACCACCGAGGCTGAGTACCTGGAACGCTATCCCGGCGATGCTTACGTAGATATTTTAGCCGTTGATTTTTACGATAATGCAGGCTATCATAATGCTGCAGGCAATGGATATATCAGCAGAGCAAAAACGATGATTCCTATTTTAAAAACACAGGCTACGCAGCGGCATAAAATATATGCATTCACCGAAACAGGTTTAACACTACTTCCACTGTCCGACTGGTTTACGCAAAGCTTATTGCCCGCCATCAAAAACTCAGGATTATCGTTTGCGCTGGTATGGCGTAATGCACGTACAGATGCTTTTTATTCTTCCTATGTCGGTCATGCCAGTGCGCCGGATTTCCAGACGTTTCACCAGGATACAACCGTGTTATTCCAGAACAAAATAGCACAGGAAGAATTGTACAAACCGCATTAACTAATTATCACAATTGCCATAGTATTTCTTCACCTAAAGTGTATGGGTGAAGAAATGCTTTCTATACATGCTGCTATCAATGACTACAAAAAAAACTTCGGCTCATGCATACCTGCCCGTGTGGTTACTATTGCTTTCCGTTTGTTGGAATTTTCAAGCATTTGCATTTAATAATGACACGGCAAAAAATGCGGTGGCAATGCCATACCTCAATACTCAATTAAGCATACCGCAAAGAGTGCAGGACTTGCTAAGCCGGATGACGCTGGAAGAAAAGGTGGCTCAAATGTGCCAGTACGTAGGGGTGGAGCACATGAAAGCCGCTGAACTAAAAATGTCTAAAAAGCAGTTGGTGAATAATGATGCGGCTGCTTTTTACCCTGGATATACACCGGCAGATATTGAGCGAATGGTGGAGAAAGGAATGATTGGTTCTTTCCTGCATGTAGTAACGTTGAAAGAAGCCAACCATTTACAAGAACTGGCTAGAAAGAGTCGCCTTAAAATTCCTTTGCTCATTGGTATTGATGCCATTCATGGAAACGGAATGGTTTCGGGCTGTACCATCTATCCATCGCCTATTGGTATGGCGGCTAGTTGGGATACAGCTTTAGTAAAACAGATTGCTCGATACACAGCACAGGAAATGCGGGCCACAGGATCGCAATGGGCTTTTTCGCCTAATCTGGATATAGCCCGGGATGCCCGCTGGGGACGGGTTGGAGAAACCTTTGGAGAAGACCCGTTTCTGGTAACAGCCATGGGTGTTTCTATGATAAAAGGCTTACAGGGAAATCTGAACAGTAAGGACAATGTACTAGCCTGTGCCAAGCATTTGATAGCCGGTAGTGTGCCCATTAACGGACTGAATGTGGCACCTACTGACATATCTGAAAGAACCCTGAATGAAGTGTACCTGCCGCCATACAAAGCTGCAGTTGATGCAGGTGTTTTTACAGTAATGCCAGCCCATAACGAGGTCAACGGAATTGCCTGCCATGCCAACAAATTTCTGATGAACGAACTGCTACGGGATAAGTGGAATTACAAAGGATTTTACATTAGCGATTTTATGGATATTGAACGACTGGCGCTGGTACATAAAATTGCCGCCAATCAGAAAGAAGCCGTTTACGAAACCATTACTGCCGGGATGGACATGCACATGCATGGCCCTGGTTTTATGGAGGCAGTTCTTCAATTAATAAAAGAGAAAAGGCTACCGGAAAATCGGATTGATGAATCGGTAAGCAAAATTCTGGAATCTAAATTCTGCCTGGGATTGTTTGAAAACAGTGAAACTTCTGAGGCAGACACAGCGACTGCTGTTTACACTCAGCAGCATATAAATGCTTCGTTGGCACTGGCAGAAAAATCATTGGTATTACTAAAAAACACGGGGGTATTACCACTTCAAAATCGATATAAAAAAATATTAGTTAACGGGCCCAATGCCAATTGCCAGGCACTACTGGGGGATTGGAGCCGGCAACAACCCGGTGATC
>CAXTDG010000159.1:732-8793 GCA_964242675.1 uncultured Chitinophagaceae bacterium | reverse complement strand
ACCACCACCTGTATTCATTCCATTTTTAAATTCTGCGTACAGATGAAATTTGCTCATGGGCTGTAAAAAGAGGGTCGGTTTTTTCTTTGCCAGTTCACTATTTACATTCCTAAGTTTGGCATCTTTAATTTTAAGTGAAACCGAATTAATATCTGCTGCATTTGTAAGCTGGGTGAAGATGGCAAAGGCATTAGGCCGCCAAGGGTCATCTATCTCCCTTATCCAGCTGGAATTAGCGAACATCAATTCCCATGTTGACATAAAATCCGTATGAGCGAAAGAAGAATTTTGCGGTAAGTCGGCATACACACCAGTTACTTTTACGCTCATCTTGTTGTCAATTGTGAGCAACTGGTTCATGGGGTCAGCTTCGCCGAAATAAGCCTTCGCCATTGATTGAGAAAGTAGAATGGATGCCGGATCTGATAAGCCTTTGCGAGTACCGGCCAGCATATGGAGCGAAAGCATTTCCGGCGCATCCGGTTCAAAGAAAATCCCTTGTTGTGTAAGTTTCTTGTCGCCATGAGAAAGAATATGATTACCACCACCACCCGCTAGCACTACATACTTAAAATCGCTTCCGTAATTCTTACGTAGTTCCGCTGCCAATGGATAGGGAACTGCCTGCTGTGTTTGTAATTCACCGTTATTGGTGAGGTGCTGGCTTACCTGAGCGATGCTATTATAGTTTTCAAAGTTTCTATTGAAAGATAACTCACTCCATATCCACAACCCTATTAGAATAGCTACCGCTAAGCCCACAGATAATCCTGCAATGTTGATGAAAGCAGCCACCTTGTTTTTAACTAGGTTGCGATACGCTATTTTTAAATAGTTTTTGAACATGGTAACTTTTTGGCTGTCCGTATTCATCTCGCAGCTTTTGGTATTATTTAATTATCGTAATCAGCTATCAGTAAATAATTTTCAGTAAATACTACCAGTAATCGGCTGTTGGCTACAAGCTGACTTCTGGTTAGTTCTATTCGGTTCGTAAGCTTTTTACAGGGTTTGCTACAGCCGCCCGCACCGCTTGAATGCTGATCGTAGCAGCTGCAACCAGCAAAATCAATACGGTGGCACCTCCGAACATCCACCCATTCAAGGTTACCCGGTAGGGATAATTCTTAAGCCATCTTTGCGACAGCCATACCGCAAACGGAATGGCAATAACGGCTGCTAGCAGCACCAGCTTTAAAAAAGCAATTGACAGCGTACGAACGATAGTAGCAACGGATGCACCGAGCACTTTACGGATACCGATTTCCTTGGTGCGCTTTTCGGCGGCCAGCATAGACAAGCCCAACAGCCCGATGCAGGAAATGAAAATGGTGAGAATGGCTCCAAACGAAATGATTTGTTTCCACTTGGCTTCGGCTTCGTACTGTGTCGCATTTTCAGCATCTTTAAACTTGTATTCGTAGGGCTGAAAGGGAAATAGTTGCTTGAAAATGCTTTGTAAAAAAGGCAAGATTTCAGCCGTCTTTTGCGGGTTGATCTTGACATACACATCCTGGAGCGAATACTCCGGATTCGACAGAAAGATTTGCGGCTTGATAGCTTCGTTCAATGCGGCAAAGTGATAATCTTTTACTACGCCGAGAACATTGTATTTTTTGTTATGGTAGAAAAAATCAATCACCTCGCCCAGCGGCTGCCGCCAGCCTGCCATCTTCACAAAAGCTTCGTTTACCAACACCCCGTTGGCGGTATCAGATGAAATACCTTTTAAGAAATTTCGTCCCTGCACTATAGGTATCTGAAGCATTGGTAAGTAGTTTTCATCAATGATTTTCATGTTGAAGGTTGCTTCTACATCTCCATTAATATGCGCTACGGTTTCCCAGCGACCACCCTGGTCAGCACTTATGGAAAGAATAGCGGGGTTGTGTAACAATTCAGCTTTTACGATTTCATATTTGTACCGGTCGAACCTGCCCGCTTTTATTACCGCTACGTTTTTATCGTTGTACCCCAGGTTGAACCCGGTGAGATAGCGAAACTGGGAGTACACAATCACCGTAGCGATGATAAGAAAAGTAGCCAGCGCAAACTGTACTACTATCAGACCTCTTAGCAGGTAGTTCCTACCACCAAAACGCAGCTTGCCGTACAGTGTTTCCACCGGGGTAAACCGGGACAGGACCACCGCCGGATAAAAGCCTGCCAGCAGCCCGGTAAGCAGAAACATGGCAATAAAAACACTAATCAGCTTTACATCCAGCAAATAAGAAAATGCCAGTGCTTTGTTGGACACTATATTGAAAAATGGCAACAGCAGGTTTACTAAAAGGATAGCCAGCAAAAAGGAAATAAATGTGAGCAAAAAGGATTCGCTTAAGAACTGCACCACTAATTGGCGGCGCTGACTGCCAACTACTTTGCGAACCCCCACTTCTTTCGCCCGCTTGAGCGAGCCGGCAATGGTGAGGTTCACGAAATTGATGCAGGCAATTAGAAAAACGAATAGCGCAATACCCGAAAGAATATAAGAATACAGCGGGTTGCTGGCACCCGTTAACCCGTTTTCCGCCTTGTAATCTTTACTTAAATGAATGTCTAACAGAGGTTGTAAGCCGAAGCGAATCTTCTCTTTTAAATCGTATTTTTCTTCGGCTTCCTTTAGCTGGGTGCTGGCTTCCGTGGCATACACCTTTGCTAGCTTGCTTTCCACCTGTTGTAATTTGACGCCTTCCGGTAGTAACAAAAATGTATTGAGGTAAAAGTTTATCCATGAGTTATCGTTTCCCTGTAATCGTCTGAACGACATAGGAACCAGCATGTCGAACTTTATAGAAGAATTCTGTGGTACGGCAGCAGTAATGCCTGTTACGGTAAAGGGCTTAAAGGTGCTGTCATCCGTTTTCATCTGAAGCTGTTGGCCCAAGGCTTCGGTAGTGCCAAAGTATTTCTTTGCTGTTTCTTCCGTTAGTACTATAGAATATGGGTCATTCAGCACGGTTTGCGGGTTGCCTGCTTTTAACGGAAAGGAAAACACGGAGAAGAAATTAGAATCCACATTTAGAACAGGCTGCTGAAAAATATCGACACCTTTCTTTACCGCAAAGCCATCTCCCTGAATTCGTACAAAGGCTTTTATTTCCGGTATATTGTCTTTAAATGCTGGCCCCGGCACCATACCGGTTACTGCTAGGTTATTCACCTCTCCTTTAGGGGTGGTAGACGTAGCTACAAGGCGGTAAATTTCCACCTTGTTGGCATGAAAGCGGTCATAACTTACCTCATCTTTGGCATATAGCAAGATGAGCATGCAACAAGCTAATCCCACCGATAACCCCAGCGTGTTAATCAGGGAAAAAGCAAATCTTTTAGAAAGATTTCGCCAGGCTATTTTAAAATAGTTGCTAAACATTATAATATGTTTTATTCGGTTCGCAGACTTTTTACCGGGTTGGCAATGGCGGCTTTAATGGCTTGAAAGGAAACAGTAAGCAAGGCAAATACAAGAGTGGCAGCGCCTGCTAGTACGAACATCCACCATTGTATATCTATGCGGTAAGCGAAGCTGAGCAGCCATTTGTGCATAGCCCACCAAGCAATGGGTATAGAAATAATTATAGCAACGATGACCAATACCACATAGTCTTTCGATAACGACTGAACGATGCCAGCAACCGATGCTCCCAGTACTTTGCGGATTCCTATTTCTTTAGTGCGTTGAAAAGCAGTGAGTACTGACAAGCCAAACACGCCCAAACAGCTAATAAAAATGGAGATAGCAGTAGCGATATTAATCAGCTTTGCCAGGTGCTCTTCCTGCTCGTACATTTTTACAATGGTTTCATCATAAAATTTGTAGGTAAAAGACTCGGGAGGATAAAATTGGTACCATGCTTTTTCGATGGCGCTAATTGTTTTCTGCCATTGCGAAACATTGGTCGACAATTTAATATTAAAGGCGAAAAGACTTTCTTTTTCACTGTGAAATAACATAGGGTCAATGGTCTTGTAAAAGTCCTGCTGGTGAAAATCTTTTACTACGCCTACTATCGGAAACTGCTGACTGGCAGGTTGCCCAATCATTTTACCCAACGCCTCCTGCGGCGACGTAAACCCAAATGCCTCAACAGCTTTTTCATTGATGACAAACTCGTTGGTAGTATCAGAAACTTGCAGGTTTCTACCAGCCAGCAATTGCACATTATACAAACGCAGATACGCTGTATCCACCGGTTTTCTGAATATCTGTTTTTTTATAGGTTCTTGTCCTTCTTTAGTATACTGGTACTGACTGCTGGAGAAGCCTGTCTTCATTGGTTGCTCACCCAATGATATGTTTTGTATGCCTGGTATTTGCTTTAGTTCTGTAAATAGTGCAAACTGTTTATTGGCATATTTATCATCTCTTACATACTTCCAAGGCACTTCTGCCAGGACTACGGCTTCTTTATCAAACCCCATATCGGTAGCCAGGACATAGTGCAGTTGGTTGCTTACAATAAGGGCACTAGTGATAAACACCAGGGCAATAACAAACTGAAATACGATAAGTGCTTTTTGCAGGCTAAGTCCACTCGTTTTTTTATAGCTAAATGCAGTATTGCGGAAGATGCTAATGGCTTTCACTTTGGTAATAAGCCAACCCGGATACAACCCCGCCAGCAGGGTAACAATCACTGCCAGTACAATGGTAAAAACTAGTAATTCAGGGACATTGTCCAATGGTTTAATTTCTGTCGGGATAATATCTTTTAATAACCAGAAGCCTATTAAACCAAACAAATAAGATAGAGTACCAGCAGCCAATGTAGTCAGGAGGGTTTCGCTTACAAATTGCCCGATTAACTCTGATTTACTACTACCCAATGTTTTGCGTACGCCAATTTCTTTTGCCCGCTGAGGTACGCTGGCAATACTTAAGTTGATGTAGTTTATACAGGCCAGCAATAACAGGAATAAGGCGATGCCTATCAACCCATACATCACCGGCTTGCTAGCCTTGCGAACATCATACTCATTGATATAAGTGGAAAAATGTGATTCGCTCAACGGCATTAATTGGTACCATCGCTTGAATTTAAAAGCATTGTCATTTTTTTGCGCCCACTCCTTTAGCTTGACTGACATAATGTTCTCAACCTGCCGGGTAACGGCAGCAGGGCTAGTTCCTTTTTTCAACAGAAGATATAATTTATCACCACCATTCGTGTTGGTCCAGGCGTTTAGTTCGTACACTTTCATTGGTAGTGTGCAAAACTCCTGCGTAGTAAACTCTGTTGGAGTGGGTAAGTCAGCAACGATTCCCGTTACCGTTCGCTGTACCGTATCTCTGCCGTAGTAAGTTATAGTGCGGTTAAGTATTTTTTCGGGGGCTTGGTTCGGAAAATATTCCTTTGCCCGACTGGCTGTAAGCACTACGCTCTCCGGTGCCAGTAAGGCGGTGGCTTTGTTACCTGCCAGCCACTGATATGGCACCATATTGAAGTAATTGGAGTCGGTAGCTGCTATTCCTTTCGGTTCGTCAATGGTGAGTGGCTTACCTGCTGTGGTGCTAATTTCTATGTTGTTCGCCCATTTGCCAAGCAGAGGAACAATAGCATCCAACCCAGCTACTTGCTGCCTTACCCCTTGGTATAAAGGAGCAGAAGCACCACCGTTATAAGATTCCTTTTCATCGAAAATAAACCCAGTTACAACCCGGTAAATATCATTTCGGTTGGCAAGCTGCTTATCATAACTAAACTCATACGATGCAATACGGTAGATAACCCAGCAGGCACTGATACTAATGGCTAAGCCAAAAATATTGAGTGTGGTAAACAACCGGTGCCGCCACAAGTGCCTCAGTGCAGGTATAATGTATTTCTTTATCATGAGTAAATTTTGAGTTCGAATAGGACTATTAAGAGTCAACCAAAAGACTATTCCGTTCGAAGGCTTTTTACCGGGTTAGCAATAGCTGCTTTGATAGCTTGAAACGAAACAGTGAGTAAGGCAAATGCAATAGCGGCAATGCCTGCCAGCACGAACATCCACCATTCAATTTCTATTCGGTAAGCAAAACTTTGTAGCCATTTATAGATAGCCCAATAAGACAGCGGAAATGCCAAGAGGCAAGCGATCAAAACAAGCTTTAAAAAATCTTTGGAAAGCAAGCCGGTGACTTGCGCCACATTTGCGCCAAGCACTTTGCGAATACTGATTTCCTTGGTGCGTTGCTCAGCAGTATAGGTGACCAAGCCAAATAAACCAAGACAGGCAACGAATATGGTAAGCAGGGCAAAAATATTAAGAATGATTCCTGTTTTTTGTTCTGTTGAATAGGTCTTGTTGTACAGATCGTCCATAAAGGCATACGAGAATGGTTCGTCGGTATTGAAACTGTCCCACTGTTTTTTCATGGTGGCAAGTAGACCTTGCACATCGGTCGTTTTTATTTTAAACATCAAACCTTGGTCGGGCTCCAACGTCATTAACAGCGGGGTAATGGCTTCGTGAAGTGACCGAAAGTGAAAATCCTTTACCACGCCTACTATATGATACGGCACATTAATCCCTCGATTACTGTTTTGCCGGATGATTATCTTTCCAATTGCACTATTTAGTCCCCAGCCAAAAGCTTTGGCTGCGCTTTCGTTGATGACCATTCCGGTAGAATCTGAAGCAAACGCTTTTGAGAAATTCCGGCCTTGCACCATTTGCATTCCAAGCGTGGGTATGTATTGTTCATCTACATGATATTCCAGCGATTTCATAATCCTATTCTCTTGCCCTTCGGGATAACCTAAGGCATTGTTATTGTTGCTTGGCCCGGCTGGCTTATAGGAAGAGATTGTTGCGCTAACAACACGTTGATCTTTTAATAAAAACTCTTTGTATAGCCTTTCATTTTTACCCAAAGCATACGAGTTGGGCAACACTAAAAGCTGCTCTTTATTATAGCCCAATTTCTTGTTCTGAATAAACTTCATCTGCTGCCACATCACCACCGTTCCGATGATTAAAACAACGGAGATTACAAATTGGAACACAACGAGGCTGCTGCGCAAACCAAAGCTCCGGTTGTTGCCGGTAGCGGTTCCTTTCAAGACAGTGATAGGTTTAAAGGAGGAAAGAAAGAATGCAGGGTAAAGGCCGGCAATGAGACTTACAATGAAGCCCAAGCCAATAAACGAGGCAATGATGCCTGGATTGAAGCCGAAATGCAGGTCTTTACCGACGAGGTTATTAAACAAAGGCAAAGCGGCTTGCACCAGAAAAAAAGCAACCGCCAAAGCCAGACAAACAAACAGAGACGATTGTAGTAAAAATTGTTTGACCAGCGCTCCCTTCCCAGAACCAATCACCTTGCGTACACCTATCTCTTTGGCACGTTTGGAAGCGCTCGCAGTAGAAAGATTGATAAAGTTAATGCAGGCAATCAGCAGCATAAAAATGGCAATGGCACCGAAAATATAAACGTAGGTTATATTACCACCCGGTTCAAACCCTCCGCTATTTTCAGAATGTAAATGGATAGCTGTTAACGGTTGCAAGGCGAAGCCTAGAGCGTTGCCTTTTGTCCGGAACTGTGTCAGGCTGATGCCCATGTTCTGCTGTATTTGCGGGCCCATATACTTCTCTACCATGCCCGGAAGCTTCGCCTCTAATTTCTTATAATCGGCACCGGGTTTCAACAACGTATACGTGAAGAAGTTAGAACCCATCCAAGAGTCCGAACGGGCTTCCTCCAGCCCCGCCATTGACCCGAACAGGGCAAAATGAAAATGAGAATTAGGGGGCACTATATCTATTACACCGGTTACTTTATAAAATTCCGTGTTATTGTTAAAGCCAAGGGACTTTCCCATTGGATCTTCGTTGCCGAAATATTTTTTCGCAACGTCTTTTGTTATCACAAGTGTGTAAGGCTGTAGCAGGGCGGTTTTGGCATCGCCTTCAATCAATGGGAGGGTAAACAGCGTAAAAAAATTGGGGTCAACGAACACAAATTCATCTTCTTCAAATGACTTGTCTTTATAACTGACTTTTGGAGTGCCGTACTGCTGCATTCTTGTGGCATCTTCCACTTCAGGATAGTCGTTCTTCATCGCCTGTGCC
>CAXTDG010000159.1:516-722 GCA_964242675.1 uncultured Chitinophagaceae bacterium | reverse complement strand
ACATTAGCCTCATTTATTTTGCCGCCATTAATATTAGCTTGAAAAAGCACACGAACCATCCGGTCAGCTTTTTTATTAAAGCGGTCATAACTCAACTCGTTCTGAACATACAGCAGAATAATAAAACACACGGCCATACCAATGGACAAACCGAGGATATTGATAGCGGAATAAACTTTGTTCCGTACTAGGTTGCGCCAAGCTGT
>CAXTDG010000159.1:0-506 GCA_964242675.1 uncultured Chitinophagaceae bacterium | reverse complement strand
CGTATGGTTTTATTCGGCTCAATTAATAGAAGATGAAAGTCTGATACGGCTGGGTAAACATCCCATTACACGTTATTACGCCATGATATTCTCCAGTACCGTTTGCCCATCCAACATGCGGATGATGCGGTGGCTATAACGGCTATCATGTTCGGAGTGGGTAACCATAATAATGGTAGTGCCTTGCTCATTCAGGTCAGTAAGTAGCTGCATTACTTCGTTGCCGTTGCTGCTGTCGAGGTTACCCGTCGGTTCATCGGCTAGTATTAGTTTAGGATTATTTACTACTGCTCTTGCTACAGCTACCCGCTGCTGCTGCCCCCCGGAAAGCTGCTGTGGGTAATGGTTTCGGCGATGCATTATCTGCATCTTATCCAGCACGGCTTCTACTCTTTTTTTGCGTTCAGCCGTTTTTACGTCTAAATAAATGAGGGGTAATTCTACATTCTCAAATACCGTTAATTCATCGATCAGATTGAAACTTTGAAATACAAAACCAATATTGT
>CAXTDG010000158.1:0-8795 GCA_964242675.1 uncultured Chitinophagaceae bacterium | reverse complement strand
GGCAAATTTCCCTCTCACAAACGTGTAATATTTCAGATCCATAATATCCAGATCGGTAAGTGGCTGCAATATTTTGCAGGCATTCGGCCCTTGTATAGCCAGCAGGCAGGTTTGCTGGCTAATGTCATGCATCTCAACACTTTTTTCATTGAACTGGCTGATCCAGTCCCAGTCTTTTTTAATGTTACTAGCATTCACCACCAGCATATAAGTTTTGTTTTCTTCCAGGCAATACACAATCAGGTCGTCTATAATACCGCCATCATTATTAGGCAGGCAACTATACTGTGCTTTACCAGCCGTCAGTTTTGAGGCATCATTACTGGTGGTACGCTGTATCAGGTCTAACGCATTTTCACCTTTCAAAATAAATTCACCCATGTGGCTTACATCAAATACACCAGCATTGGTTCTTACCGCAGCATGTTCATCATTGATACCTGTATAACTGATAGGCATATTGTATCCGGCAAAGGGAGCCATTTTAGCACCTAAGGCAATATGTTTTTCTGTAAAAGGCGTATTGAGCATAACAATATTTTATGCGGGCAAATGTAACCGGTTTAGTGGCAAAGCCTTAGTGTAGATCATTAACCTACGAAAGCTCGTTTTTTGCATAATTTCTAAGCAATCTATTAAAAGAATAAAACCTTACTAATTTTCCCTAAAAAGGTATCTTTCTTTCATTCAACGTGTTTAGTTTTACGCTAACAACTGTTAGTAATCTGGTGTTCTAAGCTAAAAACCGTTCTGTATCTGTATGGTGTATTGTTGTAAAGGCTTGTTTATTTTCTTATCTGTAACATTATCATTTTCTGCTTATGCTGGAAAAGGAGTGATAGGTAAGCCTGTAAATAATTCTTTAATCAATGTTGTTAGTGCCGATGCAATAATGCAGCAAAAAGCAGATTTTATTTTCGACAGTCTTCACCTAAACAAAGCCGGATTAGAACGAGATGTTTTCTACAAGGCTTACAGAGGATATACCTATTTACTGTACAAAGGGCAGGTAAATAATCCTAACATTCTCTCCATTGCCGACTTTAGCCAGAGCAGTAAAAACAAACGCCTATATGTAATTGATTTGGCAAATTATCGACTGGCTTTTAATACCTGGGTTAGCCATGGTAAAAATAGTGGGCACGAAATGGCTACCAGTTTCAGCAACCTGCCAGACTCCTACAAAAGTGCTGTAGGCTTTATGCTTACAGACGATACTTATAACGGTCATTGCGGTTATTCACTACGGTTCAATGGGGTAGAGCCAGGCTTTAATGACCGGATCCGCAACCGGGCTATTATTGTACATGGTAGCCGTTATGTAAATGAAGATCAGGCTAATGAAGAAGGCCGGGTAGGTAATAGCCTTGGATGCCCAGCAGTACCATTGGAACAATGCCACCAGATAATTGATTTTATAAAAGGAGGAACGGTTTACTTTATTTATACACCGGATGAGGATTATAATCAGGCCTCTCCTATACTAAATGGAACGTTAGTTGCACCACCAGCATTAGTTCCTGCTACTATCTTACCCAGAAACGCTCTCGGTCCGGTTCCTTTTGTAAACATGCCTTTTGGATCAACCACTCCTGCCTTTCGCACAACAAATACTTACTAACACTAGTTAGTCTTTAACATAACAAACGATTGCACCTTTTTGTAATTATATTAAAATAGATCTGCCATATGTTTCGTCCAAAGCATTTTATCATTTTAGTTGTGCTTGTAGGAAGTTTGTTGTTGCTTTATGGAATGACCTTCCTATCAGTAAAGGTTGCGCCGCTTTCCGGCGACCAAAGTAATCAGGTATTGGTTACAGTTACAGAAACCATTATCACTGTAGGGCTAATAATAGCCGTGTTGTTCAGTGGTATTTTCTACTTTATGAAAAGTCGTTTTGAAGATCATTCTCACAAGCATTAAGCCGCTTGTGAGAATTGAAAAATCGAAGTTCTTTTCATAAAAATGTTTACAGTAGCTTACTTAATTATGCATTAGGGCTGCACAATTAAGTAAGCTACTGCCTGGCATAATACGCCTGTAAAAAAGCCTGCGTATACATCTACAGGTTTATGTTCGTTTAGTACAAGACGAGCCGTGCATACCGCACCTGCTATCACAATAGCAATATGTGTCCACATAGGTAGCCAATGAGCGTCAGATAGTTGTTGTAAAATAGCAAAGCCTACTATACCCCCCACAGCAATGCCATGCATACTTATTTTAGTATAAATATTGGCAAACAGGGCAGAAGCTGCACTTAAGAAAACGCCCATCAGGAATTGCCGCAAGTCCAGCGGAAAAAATTCCAGGTTGCGGCTTACATAGTAAATCCAAAAATAGAAGAACATACTAACTACATAAGGAATGATACGTTCCTTTTGCTCCCGTATGTACATGTTTTCAATAAACTTCAGCCGCCAAAGTAGAAAGATAGCAATGGCAGGAAAAAAGGCCGTCGATACAAAAATGGAGATTGTCATCAGCACCCGCTGCCGATAATCAATTATCAATGCATTGAGTGGGTGTAGCCACAGCAATACCAGTGTAATGTAAATAGGAATAAACAGCGGGTGAAAAACGTAGGACAGTACTTTGGCTGCTATACGCAAGACAAATGGCTGTGGCAGTGTACTTTCTTCTTCTGTTGGTGTAATAGCTGTAAGCATTGTAATAAGATAATAATTTACCCGATACAGAAACTACATAATGCAAATGCGAAAGCCTGGGCCTTCGCATTTGTATCAATAATCTCTTTTCATTTATAATTCTTTCCGCAACCGGGCCACCGGAATATTAAGCTGCTCCCGGTATTTGGCTACTGTACGGCGGGCAATGTTGTAGCCTTTTTCCTGTAGCATTTCGGTAAGTATTTCGTCACTCAGGGGCTTGCGTTTGCTCTCAGCTTCTATTAGGTTGCTCAGTATTTTCTTTACTTCCCGGGTACTTACTTCCTCACCGCTATCGGTACTAATGCTTTCGCTAAAGAAAAACTTAAGGCGATAGGTGCCAAATTCTGTTTGCACAAACTTGCTATTGGCCACCCGGCTTACAGTACTAATATCCAAACCGGTTTTTTCTGAAACATCTTTCAGAATCATAGGCCGCATGTTAGTCTCATCACCAGTAAGGAAAAATTCATGTTGGTGGTCTACAATGGCCTGCATGGTGTTCATCAGTGTTTCCTGCCGTTGCCGGATGATTTCGATAAACCATTTAGCAGCATCTATCTTTTGTTTGATGAACATCACCGCTTCCTTCTGCCGCTTATCCTTTTTGGAACCTTTATGATAGTCATGCAGCATTTCCCGGTAATCGCTGCTAATGCGCAGGTCGGGGGCATTTTTTCCATTCAGCGTTATTTCAAGCGAACCTGCGTTATTTAACACAAAAAAGTCGGGAACTACATAGCTTTCGGCTTTATTTATTTCACCAACGTTGCCACCTGGCTTTGGGTTCAACTTAAGGATTACACCGATCACTTCTTTTAATTCTTCATCACCTATGTTCAGGCCCCGCTGAATTTTATCGTAATGCTTTTTGGTAAACTCGTCGAAGTACTTTTCCAGCACCATCATGCTCAGTTTTACCTCTCGGCCTTCTACCTGCAGGCGGCGTAGCTGAATAATGAGGCATTCCTGTAAGGTACGGGCTGCAACGCCTGGGGGGTCAAAATTTTGGATGCGTTTTATAAGGTATTCTACTTCTTCATCAGTAGCTAGAATATTTTGCCGAAAAGCAAGGTCGTCTACGATAGAAGCCACTTCCCGACGCAGGTAACCATCATCGTCTATACTACCTACAATTTGCTCAGCTACTTTTTCAAGGCGCTCATCCAGTTCCAGCAAACCAAGCTGGTCAATCAGCATATCATGAAAAGTGGTTTCCACCCGGTACGGCATTACCTGGCGGTCATCCATTTCCGGGTAGTTGTCATCTTTCAAGCGGTAATCGGCTATGCCATCATCCATTTCATAGTCATTCATCTCCAAGTCCAGATCAAATGGATCTTCTGCCTCCGCTGTTGGCTCTTCGTACTCTTCTTCGTTCTTTTCTTTCTCGTCTGGAGTATCGTCTTTATCCGCAAAATCATCTTCCTGCTGATCTTCTTTTTTTATTTCCCCATCTTCACCCTCACCTAGTTCCAGTGCTGGATTTTCTTCCAATTCCTCTTTTATGCGTTCGTCCAGGTTAGCTGTTGGCACCTGCAACAACTTCATGAGCTGTATCTGTTGGGGCAGCAGCTTTTGCTGGAGTTTTTGTTGTAAACGTTGACCTATTGCCATTCTGCAAATAAACTAAATCTATTGTTGCCAGCTATAGTGCTGGTATTAGAAAACAATAATTAACAGCTTCAGGATAGAATCTGTTGCAGCTCTACAAACTTTTTACACAGAGAAACGTAGTTAAAAAAGAAAGTCAATTGAAAAAGAAATGCGCCAATCTGCTATTATTTTTTGTTTGTCATTGGCACTAGGGCTTGCCTTTAATAATGTAAAAGCACAGGATTCCATATTCCTTACCCCGTTAATTAAAAGTGACCGGTATAGCAATATAATTAAGCATAACCCTTCAGGCTTTTTTTCTGCAACGCAAAAAGATTCAGTTGTAGTTATATCCGTACAAAGTCGTTTGCCACTTAATTTTTATAGTACTCACTTAGGTACTGCTTGTAAAATGGAACTACAGTTAGAAAAGCAAACAGGATTGCCCATTCGGATACGGCTTGGCAGTAAAGAGCAGGTAGATTATCTAGAAGGCAAGTTCAGCAGGAAGCAATAGTAAGATATAAGATGAGTTGAAAAAGGCGCTTTAATTTAATGATAAACCGATAGTATTTTCCACTTCAGGTTCTGGCTGTTCATCGTTCCATTCCACCGAAAAATTGTTTCTTCCTTCTCCCATTACAATAGTAAGGTGCTGCTGTTGCGCCAGTTCGAGCAGGCTCAGAAACAGGAAAATAGCATGTATCCGGTTTTCACAAACTTCAAAGATTTTTACAAAGTTCATTTTCTTTTCCCGTTGGGCGCTTTGTATTACGTAATTCCGGGTATCTTCCATTGTATAATCGTACCTGAAGACCACATGCTGCGGTTTATTTACACGGTCATTCAGGCGTTTCATTACCTTTTCGTAGGTCTTCATCAGCCTAAAAAGGGTGATGGTTTGTATTTCAGTTCCTTCTCCAGCTTCATCACTGGCTTGCAGCATGTCCTGGTGCAAATTCCCTCGTTTGGCTAGTAAAATCCGCTCAGCTTCCATTTCTGCCATTTTAAGTGCTGCTTCCTTGTACCGTTTATATTCCAGAATTTTATCTATTAGTTCCTGACGAGGATCAATCTCATTTCCCGCTTCATCTACTTCTTTTCGAGGGAGCAACATTTTTGCTTTAATACGCATCAGCGTACTAATAAACAGAATGAATTCACTACTCAATTCAATATTCAGGCTTTCTTGCTTGTGAATGTAATCCAGAAAGTCAGCCGTTATTCTGGCAATAGGAATGTTATAAATATCCAGTTCATCCCGCTCTATAAAAAATAGAAGCAGATCAAATGGTCCTTCAAATTGAGGAAGTTTTATTTGGTAACTAGTAGAAGCCATGTATGCAAATAGAAACGAATTGTTGAGAGAAACAGTGTAATACGGGTAAAAATAAAGCCATCCTGTTAGAACAGGATGGCTTATAAGATTTTGTAAGTAAGCTTTTAAAGTTTAGCAGCAACACCTACACCCAATAACGAACGAAATTGAAAACGGGTAGCATTTTTATTCGGTCCCCACAGGCGGATGTCGTCATCATAGTTTACATCGAAGTTGTAGGTAACGCTCAATATCTTGTTTACATGCATTACAATAGCATTTGTCCAAAACACATCGATGTTTAGTGGCTTAGACTGCAGGTAATTAGAGAAGAAGTCGGCCCTACTACGCAGGCTTACATTTTTGCAAATTTCCTTATTGATGTTTACCGATACAAAAGCACCAAATTGGCCATCCACTTCCCGTTGCGGATCAACACCGTACTTAGACGAAAGGGGCGTTTCTGTTCCGCCATCAGGCATTACACCACCCTGGTACATGTAGCTGTATGGCATGTTGGTAAAAACCACTGTACGGCCAGCTGCAGGAGAAACGAAAACATTAAAATGATCAGAAGGTTTGTATTCGAAACCTGGACCTAATACAAAGTAAGCTGGTGCAAACCAATCTGATATTCTGCGTTTCTGACCGCTTGAATAATCATATCCATCAGTAAACTGCGATCTGAAATTGCCCAAAATACCTACATTAACGCTTTTTGCTAAACTGTAAGTGTACTTAGTTCGGAAATCAACCCGGTCATCGTTTTTACGAACGCCTAAGCCGGTAGTATTATAGATTCCGAAACTACCTTCCAAGTTGTTATCCCAGCTGCTTTTACTCCACTTTTTGTTGGCATATATGCTGCCCCATGCATTAAGCGATAAAGCAAAATCCTGTGCCCCAGCCGCCCAGTTTTTACTGCTACCCTGCGATGCTGTAACAGAAAGCAGAGCGCCTTTTGTCCAGGTATGATCCGCTTGGTGCGGACGGCGTTTTGAATTTCTCTTCGACGTTGTGGGCTGCGCAATTACGCTTAAACCAATCATTCCCATGCAGAGTACAAGCGCTGCTTTTCTCATAGTTAGTTTTAATTGATGTAAAATGCCCGTGCGTTTAGCAAGCGGGCATAAAGCAAATATAGTTTTTGCTGAAAATTAACGTACTTATTTTTTTAACGAATCTCTTATTTCCATTAAAAGTTTTTCGCTAGTAGAAAACTCTGCAGGTTTAGGTTCTTCTTCTTTCTTCTTAGTAGCGGCATTCATGCCTTTGATGACAAGAAACAGTACAAAAGCAATAACAAGAAACGATATGACAGAAGCAATGAACTTGCCTAACAGTACGCCACCGGGTGCCCACTCCTCTATCCGGCCAACACCAGCAGCAGATAAGGCTGGCTTCAATAATAAAGGAGTAATAATGTCTTCGACCAGCGAATTAATGATTGCGCCAAAGGCAGCTCCTATAATGACGGCAACAGCTAATTCTACTACATTGCCTTTCATTATAAACTCCTTAAATTCTTTAATCAGAGCCATAGAAAACGATTTTAAAGGTGAGTTATAAATAAAATGATGAAATAGGAACGTTTAGGTTTTGCTATCCTTAATTTACTTGTATTTACATTTTATACTTTTTTCTAACAACATTACACCGTCATTATTTCTTTCTCTTTTGTAGTCAAATGCCTTTCTACCAATACAATGAATTTATCTGTTGCTGCTTGTAAATCAGCTTCTGCATCCTTACCAATATCTTCACTTAGCCCGTCCTTCTGTAATTTTTTTATTCTCTCAATAGCATCTCTACGAATATTACGGATAGAAACTTTCGCATTTTCACCCTCTGCATTAGAGCGTTTTACCAGATCTCTACGGCGTTCTTCGGTTAAAGGCGGCAAGAAAAGCCGTATAAAGTTGCCATCGTTTTGCGGTGTGATACCAATATTAGCCTGCAAAATGGAACGTTCAATAGGCTGAAGCATATTTCTTTCCCAAGGCTGAATGCTTAGTGTACGGGCATCCATCACGGTTATATTGCCTACCTGGTTTATTGGTACCGGATTGCCATAGTAGTCAACCATTATACCGTCAAGCATAGTAGGGTTTGCTTTGCCTGCTCTTATTCTTGTCAATTCATTTTCCAAGTGCTGAATTGCTTTTTGCATACCAGCTTGGCTATCCTTTTTTATCTCGTCAACATCTGTATTTACCATATTTTGTTTTTCTAATCAGGCAAATATAGGGTTTGGGTCTGATTGGAAATAGCTGTTTTCAGCACTCAAAAAATGTCTTTTAATGGATATTTTCAGTTGTTCTGTACCACTTTTGTGTCAAGTGACATGATACGTATTTGTACGTCTTCTGCTTCATTCAAAGGGTCAGTATAAGAAACGGTATGCACTTTATTTTTACCCATCCCTAAAAGTCCCATTGTTACCATACCCAGCAATAAAATACCGCCTAACAGCAGATTAATATTTAAAGAGCTGCCCAGGCAACCTAAAATGAGTACAATAAAATTTGTAAAAACCAGAGTTAGCGTAACCATCCGATGGCTTAGGCCTTTTTCCAGTAAAATATGATGGATATGTATCCTATCTGGCGAAAATGGTGAGCGGCGATTGAAAATGCGGATGCTGAACACACGTAACGTATCAAAAAGTGGCACAAAGAGAATAGCAAAACCTACTGCTGGTGCAGCGTGAAAAGAAAAAACGCTTGCCTGTGGTGCTTGCCGTATAAAATGAATAATAAGTACTGAGGCAATCAAACCTAGCATTAGCGAGCCAGTATCACCCATAAAAATACGGGCTGGCTGAAAGTTGAAAATTAGAAATGCCAGTAACGCACCCATCATGGAAAAACTTAGGCATGCATAAGCAATATCTCTATTTATAGCAAAATAGGTTCCTAGGCCCAACATAATTACTATACCTAAAGAACCAGCTAAACCGTCCACTCCATCAATCAGGTTGAAGGCATTTATAATAACGACTATAGTAAATAGGGTGATGCAATAGCTCATAGACATAGGCAATTCATACATACCTAGAATACCTTGCATATTGGTGAGCAAAAAGCCTCCTTTAAACGTAAGAATACAAGCTGCTAATACCTGACCCAAAAACTTCTTGATAGGGGTAATAGTCAAAATATCATCTTTAACGCCAACGAAAAATATAATAAGGCTAGCTGCAATTACAT
>CAXTDG010000157.1:0-8850 GCA_964242675.1 uncultured Chitinophagaceae bacterium | reverse complement strand
ATACAAGGTCATTGAAAAGAGCTAACATCCGCTTTTCTTGACTCAATGACATTGGTTTAAAATCATGGGTTATTAGGTAATACCATTCCTTCTTTCCCGCAGGTTTTTCGGTTTTCTAACCCTGTAGAATTGCTGGCCTCTTCGCTTCACTAAAAGCCCGATGGATAGATAAAACCTGAATGGTGCCAACGCCGCATGAGTTCAATAGATAGATAATAGCCTGGCCTAAAAAGAAAACGGTAAAAAGAATGCTACCCGGGATGTGAAAACCAGCAACGCCAGAACAGCAGTTAAGTGGTCTGTTGCCCTCTTCTTAATTCGTACATCAAAAATCTCCATCAGTTGTTACTTTGTAGTATGGAACAGGTAACATGGAAAGTGGAAGGTATGGACTGCGCCAGTTGTGCGGCCGCCATTACCAAAAGCCTGCAAAAGCAGGGGGCAAGCCACATTAGGGTCAATCACGTCAACGGCAATGTGTCGTTTGAAACGACCGATACAAATACAGAAAAAGCAGCAAAGGAAGTAGAAGCACTGGGTTATACGGTGAAGACGGGTGCTGCTATTCATGAGCATACAGCAGAGAAAGAAGGCATCAATAAGAACCTGGTTTATTTCCTGGTTTGTCTGCCATTTACATTGCTGTTATTAGCCCACATGGTGCTGCCGTGGATGTGGCTGCACAACCCGTACGTGCAACTGGATCTGTCGCTGCCCGTATACATCATTGGCATGAGCTACTTTGGCGTAAGTGCCTGGAAAAATTTGAGCAAAGGAAACTTCCACATGAACGTGCTGATTGCGTTGGGCGCTACAGCAGCTATGGTATACAGTTGCATTGGGTTGTTTACAGGCCAGGCACATCAGTACCTTTTTTTCGAAACGGCAGCATCCATCCTCACCATCGTTTTTTTTGGCAACTGGCTGGAGGATTGGAGCATTAGCATTACGCAGCGACAAATAAAGCAGCTAACCCATCAGCAACCGGTAATGGCTAATATGATTGCGTACGATGACCAGCATGAAGAACTCGTTTTCCCCATCGAAAATAAAGACCTGAAAAGCGGCGACCTGGTGCTCATCCGCACTGGTGAAGAAGTGCCTGCTGACTGCAAAATACTGTGGGGCGAAGCAGAAGTAAACGAAGCTATTTTAACGGGTGAAAGTCTGCCGCTACACAAAAAGCAAAACGATATTTTGATTGGCGGCAGTGTTATCAGCAGCGGACAAGTGAAAGCTTATGTAACCGCTGCCGGGCAAGATACTGTACGCAGCGGCATTGTGCGGCTAATGCAGGAAGCCCAGAACCACAAGCCGCCGGTGCAATTACTGGCTGATAAAATCAGTAACATTTTTGTGCCCACGGTGCTCACCATCGCTGCACTTACGCTGGTGCTAAACTTCTTGATTGGTTCGCACACATTTGCTGAAAGCCTGACGCGGAGCATTGCAGTGTTGGTTATTTCCTGCCCCTGTGCTATGGGTATTGCTACTCCGGCAGCGCTGGCGGTTGGTATGGGCCGGGCTGCTAAGAAAGGTATTTTGTATGCCCGTCCTGAAAGCCTGGAACTGTTTAGAACCATCCGGCAAATGGTGTTCGACAAAACCGGTACGCTAACTACTGGCCAGTTTTCCATCGCTGATTTTAAAGTGACAGATGCTTCGGTTCCTGAAGCCGATTTTAAAACAATTGTCTATTCGCTGGAGAAACTGAGTCAGCACCCTATAGCCAAAAGCATTACTGCAGCCTGGCAACAAAAGTCGCTGTTGAAATGGAAAAAGACCAACGAAATAAAAGGTATGGGTATGAAAGGGGAGGACAAGGAAGGCAATACGTATGCTATTGGTTCCGCCAAAATAGATGCGGCAATACAAGACAATGACCATCATTTATATGTGGTAAAAAACGGAGCCGTAATTGGCTGGCTGGATATTGAAGACGAACTACGACCCGAAGCGGCTCAGGTAATTGACTACTGCAAACAACACGGCATCAAAACTATTTTACTCAGTGGCGATACAAGGCAGAAGTGTGAAGCGCTGGCCCAAAAGCTGGGCATAGAAGAAGTGCTGGCCGAGCAAACGCCTGCCCAAAAACTGGAACAGGTAGAACGCCTTTCCGCTATTGCCCCAACCGGCATGGTAGGCGATGGCATTAATGATGCCCCAGCTCTTGCAAAAGCGACCATCAGCATTTCTGTAGCACAAGCCAGCCAACTGGCGGTGCAGAGTGCTTCGGTAGTGCTTACTGCTGGTGGCTTGCAGCGTTTGCCACAGGCAGTGGAGTTGGGAAAAGCCACTTACAATACCGTTCGCAGCAACCTGTTTTGGGCCTTTATTTACAATATTGTAGCTATACCGGTGGCAGCACTGGGCTATCTACGACCTGAGTGGGGTGCTTTAATTATGGGTGGTAGCGATGTGGTTTTAGCGCTGAATAGCTTGTGGCTAGGCATAAAACCAATTGGTGAAAACCGTTCGGTTGCTACACCTCAACCCATCCGGCAACCGATTCGGCAAGTGGCTATGCCGCCGTGCTGATAGGGTAGTTTAAAGTTCAAGGTTTAAAGTCTAAAGTTCTATGAATACAGCTTTGCTGGTTTTCACATCACGGGTAGCATTCCTTTTACCGTTTTCTTTTTGAGCCAAGCTATAATAACTCCGATTGAGCTTTTAGGGCGTTGGCACCGTTCTGGTATTGTGCTACTATTGAGCTAACCTAATTTTGAACCCGCTACTCTTTTCTCCCTCATTCCTTATTACTTGACATTTCATTACTAATATCAACCTAAGCTTGTCTAATAAAGTTCCTTCCTATCTATGATTATCACCTTCACCCTCGACCAGTTGCAAGAAACCGTTTGGGACCTGCTGCCCCATTTTACCCATTCCTCCGTCATTGCTTTTCACGGGGAAATGGGCGCTGGCAAAACCACTTTCATCAGTGCTTTGTGCAAGGCTATGGATGTGGAAGGGGCTGTTAGTAGCCCTACGTTTTCCATCATCAACCAATATAAAACCGCTGGTGGCCCTATTATTTACCACATGGATTGGTACCGCCTGCGAGATGAAAAAGAAGCCATCCAGGCTGGTGTGGAAGATGCCTTGTACAGCGGTTTTCTATGTTTTGTAGAATGGCCGGAAAAAGCACCGGGATTGCTGCCGCCAGATACATTGCACCTTAGCCTTACAGCCATAGATAGCAAAACCCGAAAACTGACTATTGACTGATTCCCACAAAAATCTCCGTATTTTGTACAACCAATCATCAGACACCAGATAAATATGCCGCCTTCTGCAACTAAACCTGTTATCACCGGATCTTTTAGCTACGAAACTTTAGAAGAAACCTTAGACATAAAAGCCAAAGAGGCCGAATTATTCATTGGTATCCCCAAGGAAACATCCTTCCAGGAAAACCGGATAGCCCTGATACCAGAGGCCGTAAGCGTACTCGTAAATAATGGCCACGATGTATGGATTGAAAGCAAGGCTGGTGAGGGTAGTGGCTACAGCGACCGGGATTACAGTGAAGCCGGAGCTAAGATTAAATACAACAAAAAAGAAATTTTTGACTGTGATATCCTGGTTAAGAGTGCTCCTATAATGGAGGAAGATTTACCCCTTTTGAAACATAACCATACTGTCATTTCTCCCATTCACCTCAGCGCCATGAAGAGCGAAATACTGGAGCACATGATGGAGAAGAAAGTAACCGGCCTAAGCTTCGAAAACCTGAAGGATGATAGTGGAACCTACCCTATCGTTCGCAGTATGAGTGAAATTGCCGGTAGCGCGTCTATGCTTATAGCCGGGCAATATTTAAGTGCGGGCATCGGTGGTAAAGGTGTACTGTTAGGAGGCATCAGTGGTATTCCGCCCACTAAAGTTATCATTCTAGGTGCAGGCGTAGTAGGTGAGTTTGCAGCCCGTGCTGCCCTGGCAATGGGTTCATCGGTAAAGGTTTTTGATAATAGTGTGTACCGCCTCAAGCGCCTGCAGGATACGATGGGCCACCGGGTATGGACCAGCGTTATTGAACCCCGCATCTTAGCTAAGCAACTTAAAACCTGCGAAGTAGCCATAGGGGCGCTGAGTAGCCAAAATGGTCGTACGCCAATTGTAGCTAGTGAAGCAATGGTAAGTAATATGCGGAGTGGCAGCGTTATTATTGATGTAAGTATTGACCGGGGTGGCTGCTTCGAAACCAGCGAAATTACCACGTTTGAACAGCCCACTTATATCAAACACGGCGTTATTCATTACTGTGTTCCTAATATCCCGTCGGGTTTTAGTCGTACGGCTAGTCATGCTATTAGCAACGTAATTATGCCGCTATTGCGGGATATTGCAGATGCCGGTGGCTTCGATGATTATGCCTGGAACAACTTCAATATTCGAAGTGGCATTTACCTATACAAGGGTTCGCTTACCAACTTTCACCTTAGCGAACGGTTCAATCTGAAATTCACTGATCTGAATTTGCTAATTGCGAGTTTGGGGTAGGTGATATCATTATTGAAGAATAAAATTTTTCAACGCATCCAGCAGCAGGTTAGCGTCCGGACAATTCTGTAAATACTTTTCTCTTTCTGAAAAACGGCATACGCCAAGGTAGTCACCCATCATTCCTTCCATGTCTTCAATCACTTGAAAATGCAGGTGTGGTGGCCAGTGTCCGTTTTCTGCTGGTGGGCCAAACCAGGCGATATTTTCTCCGGCGGCTATAGCTTGTCCGGCTTTTTTTTCTTGTAAAGATGCCAGCGATAAATGCCCGTAGAGCGTATGAAAGACATTTCCTTCTAGCTGATGCTGTACAATGATGGTAGCCCCGTAATCGCCAAAATCAGAATTGTTGCCAATGCTATGAATGATGCCACCCAGCGGTGCAAATACCGGTGTTTCCGCTGGGCCCCAAATATCTACGCCGAGGTGCAAGCGGCGGGGTTCTTCTCCATTAAACACAGCGCTACGGGCATATAGATTTCGCAGTTCGTTGTAGCCGCCAATTCCGTATTGGCAACCGGCATTTTGCAAAGTGCTGTTGATGTAATAGGAAAAGATTTCTGTATCTGCCACCAGTTCTGGCGTAAGAGCCGGATTGTTTTGAGAAAGGTCTAGTGGTAAGATTTTATCGGAATCTTTTATTTGAATTACTGGGTAAAAGAGCTGCTTGTTGTGAATAAGTATAGAAGATAAAGTTGACACCATAAGTATACAATTGCTTGTAATTTACCTGCAACGTTACTACTGAATTACCCATCTGAAATAACAACTATTTTCATATTGATGGAGAATAAAATAGTGGTGCTGCAAAAGGCTAAGCATCTCAAACTATTTGTCCTATATGACTCTTTCACCCATACAAAATCGTTTAGTAACTAACAATAAACTTTATGGACTCGACCATCTAAGAGCATTTGCTATTACCATTGTTTTTTTGTTTCATTATAGTAACATGTTTCCCCATCCTGAATGGATGAATGGGCTTTTTAGATTTGGCTGGACGGGTGTGGGTCGTTTCTTTGTGCTAAGGTGTTACCTAATTGCTTCACAGCTTTTCAGATATATAGCAGTTGGGAAAAAGGTTTCATTTAAGACCTTTTTTCTAAAACGCTTTTTTAGAATTGTACCTGCTTATTGGGTAGTGGTTATTATATATTTCTGCTTCCCTTTTGTTAGGGAAAGGGAAGCACTTGCACCCCTTTGGAAATACCTAAGTTTCACACAAAACCTGGGGCTTGACCTTCGTACGCAAGGCACTTTTTCACATGCCTGGTCTTTGTGTATCGAGGAGCAGTTTTACCTGGTATTTCCGGTTGTTCTTATGCTACTTATTGCCTCACGTATGTTTAAAAAAAGTGCCTGGCTAATTGTAGTTATATTTCTGATTGGGTTGATTGCCAGGTACTATTCGTATAGCCATTTTGTTGCACCTTATGAAAATGACGACTACGTTCGCATTTACTGGTACAAAACTATTTACTATCCCACCTATTGCAGGCTCGATGGTCTTTTGGCAGGTGTAAGTATAGCAGCTATGGTTCAATTCAGACCTGCTCTTACCAGGCGTATAACTCAATATGGCAACTTGCTTTTTCTACTTAGCATTTGTATTTTAACTGGTGCTTATTTTTTGTGCCTGGAGCAGGAAAGTTTCGCTGCATCTGTTTGGGGCTTCCTTTTAATAGCTATTGGTTATGGGGTAATGGTTGTAGCAGCTATTAGTCCGTCTTGTTTTCTTTACAAGTTTAATTCAGGCATTACAGCCACTATTGCAACGCTTTCCTATGCTGTGTACTTAACGCATAAAATAGTTGTACATCTTACCCAAAATCAATTTGAAAGATGGAGTGTTGGTAAGGATAGTAACTGGATGTTTTTTATTTGCATTTTTACTTGTTTAGTAAGCGCCTTCTTACTGAATAGAATCGTTGAGAAGCCATTTTTAAAATTGCGGAGCATATTGTTGAAGGCTCATTAGCATAACTTGAATCTAACCCATAAAAAAAACGCTTGACGTTCTTATATATCAGGCGGTTTTTATTTTGTTTCCCGTGAAAACTCACGGAGCCGTATTTACAGCGGCTACCGTTTTACCATCGGGTTGGGTAATATAGCTACTCACAATTTCCTTCAATCTTGTTTTCAAAGCAGTGCCGGTCAGGTTTTCTTTTTCGGCGGTATCCAGCTTTTGATACAGCTGTAGCCCATCGGCTTTGCTTTGAAGATGAATAACTTTTTTACTGGCCAGCGTTTCTTCCCAAGCCGCCCGTACGGCATTCCAAAACAGGCGATGCTCTTTCCAGAATTGAGCAGCAATAGCACATTTATTATCATCTACTTTAATGTACTTGTTATAGCCTTTTTCTTCGGCTAGCAAAGTGTCTTTTATCCCATCGTGGCGAATGAGTTTTTTATTGTCCTGCTCATGTAGCCAACCTTCGGGCGTAAACTGAATGCGGTTGGTGCGTTGCAACACATTGTAATCATTTCGCTTGCTGTATTCCCGGCGGGGTAGGGGTGCATCGGTAGTGTTTTCCCAGTAGTATTTATTATTGTTGGTAATCCAGGCACTGGTGCCCTGGTATCGGGGGGCGTCATCCACTTCCCAAACGGTTTGGGTCCACTGGCCTTTGGCAGATGCACTGGTTTTGCGGGTCCAGGTAGCATCGTGGTTGAAAAGCCACCAGTCGCCTTTTTCATATTCCCAGTCTTCCCGCCAGTGCTTAATAACGGTGCTATCATCTATTACTAACAAATGTTGAATGACGATCTTTTTATCGCTTGTTTCTTCAGCCACGGCGTACTCTAACCCACCTAAATGGTAAGGCTTGGAAGGGATATAATTTTTATCGCCGCCAAAAGTTTCGGCGTATTTAAAGTCTACCTCATAGCAACCACACAGGTTTTTTACCGCCTGCTTTTCAGTAGTGGACTGAGCAGTCGTGGAAACAAAAGAACTGGTGGCAATCAGACCGACAACAAACTTCAAAAGCATTTGCTTACTGTTTTAATAAACAAAGTACATAATGGCAGGACGACTACTATTACGAAAACAGAAACTTTTCAATGGAAAGTTTCTCTCGCTGGATTTCATCGGACAGTGTTATTATTCAGAGTTTCTCCTTAACAACAAGCATAACAGCACTCTGTCTTTTGTAGATAGACTGCTGTTTCAGCTATAAATAATGCAGCTTATCATAACCAGATTACAGTATTCAATACTAGTCAGAAAGCGTTATTTTAAACTTACTACTGTATAATAATGAATTCTTGTGATTAGGTTAATTGTAAGGATGCTCGTTTAGAAAATCTGTCCTTTACTGGTTCCAGATTTCCGATGTAGTATTTCTCCAGTTTCTTTTTGTAGCCCAACAAAGTACCGATAGTGGCCAGTGTTCCGAACAGTCCTTTTTGCAACCAGACAGGCATACCGGGCAGATAGCTTTCGCCCATTTGAAATACAATACCGGTGTAAAACAGGTTTTTAGGGATGCCGGTTTTGAGGTTCACTTTTTTGTCATTTGCCAATCCATACACTACCCGCAGCAACTGCTCGAACTGGCGGGCCGGCGCTATGACACATTCAAATTCTACTGTTTCTTCAGTTTCATTATAAAACCGGTGGACTGCATTTTCTTTTACCAGGTACGATTGACCTGCTTTTAATGCCAGTATTTCTTTGCCTACCTGCACATTCAGTGTACCGCTGATGATGGTAAAATATTCGGAAAAGGTGGTATGATAATGCAGACCGTTTCCACCGCCAGCGGGCAGTACTACATTTACCAGGCAACGTTTGCCGCCGGTTTCCGCACCGGTTTCTAAAAAAGTAACGGTATCACCAATCAGGGGATTGTAAATAGAACGGGGTAATTGTTTCATTGTTTTTGTTTTAAGGAATTGGGGGTTGATTTATGAGTTGTGATTTGTTTCTTGGTACTTGACTCTTAAGTCTTGTGATTTTACTTGTTCGATTTCAGAAATTCATACAGCGCCTGAATTTCCTTTTGGCTATAAGCAGCCGTCATTTTCCAGGGCATATTGTCGTTATTAATCTGATAGCCATCGGGGCGTTTGCCGATGCGGAGTATCTGGGTAAACTGTTGGTAAGTCCACTTGCCAGTAGCACCGCCGGCAGTAAGGTCGGGTACAGCTGGCCCGCCGGGGATGATTGGGTCGCCACCCTTCATATCGGGCCGGTGGCAGCCCTGGCAGCTTACGCTCAGGTATTTCCCATAGGCCACCAGCGAAGTAGTGTCAGGCGCCTGCTTCAGCTTTGCACTATGGTCAATTTTTTCGGCCGGTATCAGCACAAATTTGTCGAGGTAGCCAAAGATGCGGGCC
>CAXTDG010000156.1:0-8863 GCA_964242675.1 uncultured Chitinophagaceae bacterium | reverse complement strand
CATTTCCTTTGCATCAAAACCATCGGTTTCCACTATTAGCATACCGACACTTTGCATATAAATATTCTTTACGAACAAAGCATTTTTATCACCTTTTACCCGAACAATGTTGGACTACTTTACGCTACCATCTTTGGAAATAATTTTTAGCCGGTATAAAATATCTCCTTTGGTAAAACTCACCTTATCATCTACCAAGGTGTAGTTGGCTGCGGCCGAGTTGGCGGCTGGCCGTTCGCCTATTTTAGCAAAAGGCATAACCTCATAGCTTCTTTCTACTTCGTACATACGCAGGTTGCTCTCATCTTCCACTTTCCATTTTACATCTACCATATTGCCCGTACGGGTAGCGTTGAAATTTATCAGGTCGTTGCTAAGAATAACATTGGTAAGCGGCGACGATAACCAGGCACCCCGGCCATGTGTGGCAATGGCAAGTGTTTTATCAGAAGCCCGCACTTTAATCATATCTACCTGCACGTAGGGGAAATTGGTGTACCGCTCCCAGTTAGTGCTGCTACCAGCTAAGTTATCGGTGGAAAAAACGCCCAGTTCGGTTCCCAGGAAGGCAGCTGTTGCTGTACGAGGGTCAAACACCGCCCAGCGTACCGGAATATCAGGAAAGTTGCCTTCTACGCTGGTCCAGGTAGGGTTGGCAGCCGTGCCGTTAGTGGTAGTCCAAACACTGTTTACACCGTAGTTGGAGGCACAAATCATCATGATATCATCGGTACCCGTACCGGCAAAAACATCAACAGAAGAAATGTAAAAAAAGCCACCTGTAGCAGACTCCCATACCGGGTTGCCAATCGGCTCAACAAGGGGTGTTGTTTCCGCATTGCGGATACGATACAAACGCCCACGACTATCTCCCACATATACTGTTGTACCCACATTGGGCGATGCTGTGATGGCGGTAGGTTTCCTATCGCTGTTGGCAGCGGGGTTTATAGCATCCATATCAATTACCGTTTTGGTAGTGCTACCAAAAAAGTTCGACCATCGGTAGATGCTATCGGTATTGCCTACACTGTACATCACGTTCCTGCCATTGGCCAGGTCGCAGGCATTTATGAAACGGCCATCATTAGTACCCCCACTTACCGAGGAAAATGTAGTATTGGCACTGCCTGTGGTAGTACGGTAATAATTGTTGTACACATAGGAGCTAACCTGGTTATTACTGTTCACCTGGTCAATGAGGCAAAAAGCACCATCGCCACCCGATACGGCAAAAGTGGGTACGGCGCCTGCACCATTAAATTGCTGTGAACCATTGTCCTGTGCCCCGGCAATTAGGTAGGGGGAACCGGCTTCTTTACGGGCAGCTACGGAGTAAAACTGGGTGACGTTGTAGTTGGTATTTTTAGCAATAATATCTGAGGTAACCGCATTATTGAGGTTTGTACCCATGTAAATGCCACCATCGCAGCCAAAGTAGGCCGTGGCCGAACTGCCGGGCTCAAAAATCATAGTATGATGGTCGGAGTGCATAGCAGGTATGGGTTTTATACCCTGCCAATCCGTTTGCTGTATCCATACATTGCCCCCTGTTACAGATTTCCAGTAATCAATAGCACCGGTATATACAGTATTAGGGTCATTAGGATCAACCTGTAAAGACATATCGTACCAGGCCTGACTACGGGTAAAGTCGTTGGCGTTGGTAGGTGCTGTGCTCACCTCGGTATTGGCCGGCAGCACCCGCTGCGTCCATACAACACCCCCATCCAAAGATTGTAACAGGCATTTAGCCCCCAGGCCATTGTACCCTGCAGGAAGACTTGTGGGAAGCATAGGTAACGCAAGGATGCTATCAAGATTATCCGGCACGGCCGTACCCAAATAACGTTGCTGGCATAGTGCATACACCGTATTGCCATTGCAGGCCAGCTCCACCCGGTTTACACCCGGGAATACCCCGCCGGGGTAAGCATTATCAGTCTGGTACTCAAAAGAAGTAATATCTGTTAGGTTCACAAAATCGGAAGCTATCCAGGCACCACCATTAGAAGAATGAAAGAAAGTGCCATCGGCTAGCCCGGTGAAATAGCGGGTAGTGGCTACTGCATAAATATTGTAATTGCCGCCGGTAAGCAGCCCGATTTCTATATCCGAAAAGTTGGCTGCAATGTTATCGACTGCCGCCTTGCCGGTAGCCACTTTTACAAAGTTGCCGGTGCCGCCAGTGCGTTTAAAAAGTCCGGTTGTAGTACCTGCATAAGCATCTCCGTTAGGTGCCACTACGATTTTATTGACGAAGTAAAAATCAGGATTGTTAGCCGTAGAGAGAATGCGGTTCCAGGTATTTCCCCCGTCCAGTGATTCCCAGATACCATTGCCCCTCTGAAAGTCGGCATTGCTATAGCCTTCACCGGTACCAAAGTAAAACTGTAGCGTGTTGCTAGGGTTGTACGCCAGAGTGGTCAGCGCCATTACATCAAAAAAGTCGTTGGTTTTTACCCAGGGGTTGGTGGCTACATTGGTATTTTTCCACAGCCCACCGCCTACACTTGCCGCCCATACCGTTTTTTTGGTAGGGTCGTTCGGGTCCACCATTAGCGACCGGGTACGGCCCCCTACGTTGGTAGGGCCTCTCTCGCTAAAGGTTACATTGGGGATAAGTGCATTGGCACCAGTGGGGTTGGGCTGCTCCTCTTTAGCCAGCAAAGCTTCGTAAGCATCTGCCAACCGCTCAGAAGGAACGGTTTTAGTGGCAGGGTCCACCAGCCGTTCAAACTGTTCTTTGGCAAGCTGTAGCGTGTTTTGGTATAGGTTTTCCCCTTCTTCCCCCTCCCCCTCCGCTTCTTTTTCCCGTTCCTTACGGGTTTCCTTTTTATAGTGTTTGTGAAGTTCTTTTTTTACTTCAGCAGCAGTTTTCTTTTTTTCTTTTTGCCCAAAAGAATAAAAGGCAATAACCGTAAGCAGCAAGCTTAAAAGGTAGATTTTTTTCATACAGATTTGTTGAGAAGGAAAAACAAGTCGAAAGACTTAAGCTGCACTTACGATTATGGAAACCAGATGGTTTGTAAGGTTACAAACTAGCCTGTGTTGTTACACTGCACTTTAGATAAGGCTTTATCAAAACGAATCTTTGCCGGATAGTTAGCAAGAAAAAGAGGCTGTCTTTAGAAGTAACACTTCCAGACAGCCTCTTTTTTTACTATTCTATTCTTCTAAACATTTACCTCATCCACCGCCACTAGCTTATTCGCCAACACCTTCTTATAATCCCTCGGAAATACCTTTCTAAACTGCTGTAATTGGTTCTCCAAATCGCCCAAAAGGAAGGCCGCTACTTTACTTCCGGTGTAGTTTACATGCTCTTCTAATAAGCCACGCAGCAGAGAAACATCCTCCGCAGAAACCGGGTCGATGTCTACCATTTCCTTATTGCAGTTCGATTCAAAATCGCCACGTACATCGTACACAAAGGCAATGCCGCCGCTCATGCCTGCGGCAAAGTTGTGGCCTGCATGGCCAATAATAACTACGGTACCGCCAGTCATGTATTCGCAGCCGTGAGCACCTACGCCTTCAACCACAGCGGTAGCGCCGGAGTTGCGTACGGCAAAGCGTTCGCCTCCTTTACCCCTGATAAATACTTTACCGGAGGTAGCGCCATACAGCGCCACATTACCCACAATACTATTTTCCTCGGGTACAAATTGGGCTTTGCGGTCGGGATATAAAATGAGGGTAGCACCGCTGAGTCCTTTACCAAAATAATCATTGGCTTCGCCTTCTACTTTTAGCGTAAGGCCAGGCGCAGCAAAAGCGCCAAAGCTTTGCCCTGCCGAACCCCGGAAAGCGAATTGAATCGTATCGGCAGGCAAACCTTCTTTGCCATACAGTTTTGTAATTTCATTACTTAGCATGGTACCGCAGGCACGGTCCACATTTTTAATGGCTAAATCGGCTTTTACTTTTTGCTTTTTCTCCAAAGCTGGCTTGCTTAACTCCACCAGCTTCCAGTCGAGGATGTCCTGCATCATGTGGTCTTGTTCTTCCTGTTTGTAAAGCCCGGCCTCTTCGCCTTCCCGCTGGCGGTGCAGTACAGCATTCAGGTTCAGCTTGCCGTATTTCCAATGCGTAATGCCTTCCCGCATTTGCAGGCAGTCAGCCTGGCCCACCATTTCATTAATAGTGAGGAAGCCTAATTCAGCCATTATTTCCCGTAGCTCTTCGGTCAGGTATTTAAATAGATTCACTACATAATCGGCATCTCCGTCATAGCGTTTGCGAAGTTCTGGGTCTTGCGTAGCCACGCCTACCGGACAGGTATTCAGGTGGCATTTCCGCATCATAATACAGCCTTCAGTAATGAGTGAAGCCGTAGCCACGCCCCATTCTTCAGCCCCTAATAAAGTGGCAATAGCTATATCCCTACCAGTCTTTAGCTGACCATCGGTTTGCAATGTTATCCGGCCACGAAGTTTGTTTTTTACTAATGTCTGATGTGCTTCTGCCAAGCCAAGTTCCCAGGGCAAACCAGCATGTTTGATAGATGAAATGGGAGATGCACCTGTTCCACCATCATTGCCCGAAACCAGCACTACATCGGCCTTTGCTTTGGTAACGCCAGCAGCAATGGCACCAATGCCTGCTTTGCTCACCAGCTTCACATTTATACGTGCCTGGCGGTTGGCATTTTTCAAATCGAAGATCAGTTGTGCCAGATCTTCAATGGAGTAAATATCGTGGTGCGGCGGTGGAGAAATTAACCCAACGCCAGGAGTAGCATGGCGAACTTTTCCAATCCATTCGTCCACCTTATCACCAGGTAGTTGGCCACCTTCGCCGGGCTTGGCACCCTGCGCCATTTTTATTTGTATTTCGTCGGCATTGGTAAGGTAGTGGGCCGTTACGCCAAACCGGGCCGATGCTACCTGCTTAATAGCCGACCGCATACTATCGCCATTTGGCAATGGATTGTAGCGGCTTTCATCTTCGCCACCCTCGCCGGTATTGCTTTTGCCGCCAATACGGTTCATGGCAATGGCCAGCGTGGTATGTGCTTCATAACTAATGCTACCAAAGCTCATAGCACCGGTACTGAAGCGTTTGTAAATATTTTCTGCGGGTTCTACTTCATCAATAGAAATAGAAGGCCGGTTAGCGGCAAATTGAAACAGACTACGAAGCGTACAGGCTTTTTCGCTCTGGTCATTTACCAGCTTGCTGTACTTTTTAAAGATGTGGTAGTCGGCACGGCGGGTAGCCAGTTGCAATAGGTGGATGGTATCAGGATTGAAAAGATGAAATTCACCTTTGCGTTTCCATTGGTACATACCTCCGGGCATCAGCCGCTGCACGGGTATTTCTTTTTGCGAAAAACCAAGACGATGTTTTACCAACGCTTCACGGGCAATATCGTCCAGCCCCATTCCTTCAATTCGGCTGATGGCCCCGGTAAAGTATTTATCTACTACGGATTGATTGATGCCCAATATTTCAAAAATCTGGGCACCCTGGTACGATTGCAAGGTGCTAATGCCCATTTTAGAAAACACTTTCAACAGGCCATCGTTTACCGCTTTAATATAGTTTTTGCGAAGCTGTTTCCAGTCGGCTGTGCATTCTGCTATTTTCTTTTGTTCCCACAAAGTGCGAATGGTAGCCATAGCCAGGTAAGGATTAATGGCTGTAGCGCCAAAGGCAATGAGGCAGGCAAAATGATGCACTTCCCACACATCACCGGCTTCTATTACCAGGCCCACCCGGTTGCGGTAGCCTTTTTTAATGAGGTGGTGATGCACGGCCGCAACTGCCAGCAGCGAAGGAATGGCGGCATGTTCAGAGTCAATAGCCCGGTCGGTTAATACAATTACTTCAAATCCATCTTCCACAGCATCTACTGCATAGCGGCACAGACGGTCAAGGCCACGTTTCATGGCTCCAGTTTTACCATCTGCTACAAAATAGGTTTGCAACGTTTTTGCCTGGAAAACACCCGTATCAATGCTTCGCAGGGTTTCTAATTGCTTGCTGGTAAGCAGCGGGTGGCGCAGCATAACGCAGTGGCAGTGGCGTGGGTCTTCGTCCAGCAGGTTGCCGTTATTTCCCACAAAAGTGGCCAGGCTCATCACCAGTCTTTCCCGAATGGGGTCGATAGGTGGATTGGTTACCTGTGCAAATAATTGCTTGAAATAATTGCTAAGGTGCTGCGGCTGATTACTCAATATGGCTAGCGGCACATCGGTACCCATGCTGCCAATGGGCTCTTTGCCCAGCAACGCCATGGGTTTTATAATGGTTTCAATATCCTCGGTGCTATAGCCAAACGACTGCTGATACTTATACACGGCATCTTCGGCCAAGTCGGTAAACATTACCCGTGGTTCAGGCAATTCTTCCAACTGAATCTTATACTGGTTCAGATAATCGCCATACGGTTTTTGCGAACAGATCCCCCTCTTCAGTTCTTCATCAGTTATGATTTTTCCCTGCTGCATATCTACCACAAACATTTTCCCTGGTTGCAGGCGGCCTTTATGAACAACAGATTCGGCAGGTACCGGCAGCACTCCAGCTTCGGAAGCCATAATGACCCTGTTATCGTCGGTCACCAAAAAACGGGCTGGCCGAAGACCGTTGCGGTCCAGGGTAGCGCCAATTAATTTGCCGTCGGTAAATGATATACAGGCTGGGCCATCCCAGGGCTCCATAATAGTGGCATGAAACTCATAAAAATCTTTTCTTTCCTTACTCATAGCCGGATTGTCGTCCCAGGCTTCTGGTATCAGCATCATCATTACATGGGGCAGGGTACGCCCACTCATTGTAAGTAGTTCTATCACATTATCCAGGCAGGCGCTATCGCTCTGGCGGTTGCTAACAATGGGCAGCAGCATAGCCATTTCTTCTTTAGAAAAAAGGGCGCTGGATAATGTTTTCTCTGCTGTTTTAAGCCAGTTGAGATTGCCTTGCAGGGTGTTGATTTCGCCGTTATGGGCTATGTAGCGAAAAGGCTGCGCCAACCGCCAGCTAGGAAATGTATTAGTAGCAAACCGGCTATGCACCAACCCAAAAGCCGATACCATACGAGGGTTAGCCAGATCGGGGAAATAATGACGAACCTGCGTACTGGTCAACTGACCTTTGTACACCAACGTTTTGTAAGATAGCGAAGCAATATAAAAACCTACCTCGTCTTGGGCTATAATGGTGCTAATGGTATGGGTGGCATGGTTGCGAAGCACAAAAAGTTTGCGTTCAAAATCGTCGGGGTTTTCAATACTGTCCGGGCACAGAATAATTACCTGCTCTATTTCTGGTTCTACACTTAGCGCAGTAGGACCAATATCTTCCGGGTTTACCGGAACATGGCGGTAACCAGCTATTTCCAGACCCAGCTTTTGGGCACAACGTTCGAAGGTGCTACGGCATTCTTCTCTTAACCTCAGGTTTTGTGGAAAGAACAACATGCCTATGCCATACCTGCCATAATCAGGCAACAGAATGTCCAGTTTCAGGCATTCATCGAAAAAGAACTCATGCGGCATCTGAATCATAATACCGGCACCATCTCCGGTATTATTCTCACAACCACAGGCACCCCTGTGCTCCATGTTTTCCAGAATGGTTAGAGCATCATCTATATGCTGATGGCTTTTAATTCCTTTAATGCTGGCTACGAAACCGGTGCCACAGGAATCATGTTCAAATTCGGGACGATAAAGACCTTGATTACTTGCCATACCAATAATTTATTAAAATACAGAACACTACAAATTATACTCTTATTCATAGAGCAAGCATCGGCACTGAAAATAAAAAATATCTTGAATTGGAACTTAAAATTTTTGAATGAAACCAAAAAGCATCTTGCTGCCGCTGCAAAAAATTTTAAAGAGGTATGCTAAACAGCCAATATCTTATAAATGATTAAAAAAAATATTTTTAAAATAATTCTAAGCTTTATTAAAAAAAGCGGATAACCATTTATTTCAAAAGCGAATCCAATATCAACATTGACAAATTTCAATCTTTTTGACTCAATGGTGACACATTTTCAAAAAATTTCTTGTTTCTACTTTTATTCTTTTACTTTTAGCTGACAATCGACGGATTTAGGCAAGAAGAGAAAATAACTTCTGCAACCTACATCCAACAACAAAATAATATTACTTGCTTGTATTAATAATGAGCATCAAAATAAGACAGCGAACATCAATTTAAAGCATTAGAAATGCTGGAAGTCTTCTGCTAGATAAGTTAGAAAAGTATCATCAACCATTTAACTAAAAATCCAATTACCGCTCCTCATGTGCATAGCATGTGGAAGTAAGCTGGAAGAAGAATGGTGTATTGAAAATGATATTAAAAAAAAGATAGGTATGTGGGGTGCATTCAACCCAAACTGGTTTTAAAGTTTTCTTATAATAAAAGGTATTGCTTGCGGTCATGAGCTTCTGGAACAAGCTTATGGCCTTGCAATACCTTTCTTTTTAAACCATAAATACCAACTGCAATGCTACGAAAACTGTTGCTTTTTGTAATGACTATTTCTATGCTTCAAAGAGCTGTTGCCCAAGAAGACTCCATCAAATCGAAATCTCCTTTAGCTATAACTGGCGGGGCCGATTTGTACTATCGCTACGATTTTGCTAAGACCAAGGCTAACAACCTAACCTCTTTTACTAACTCACACAACAGTTTTGAACTGGGGATGGCCACTGTAAAACTAGATTATAAAACATCTAAAACTGAGGTAGTGGCCGACCTGGGATTTGGAAAAAGAGCGCAAGAATTTTCTTACAACGACAATGGTATTCTGGCGGGCATTAAACAATTGTACATCAGCTATTCGCCTAAAGACTGGCTGAAAATTACCGCTGGTAGCTGGGCTACACATGTTGGC
>CAXTDG010000155.1:0-8865 GCA_964242675.1 uncultured Chitinophagaceae bacterium | reverse complement strand
TTTTAAAGCCATTGGTTTAGTGGGCTGGGTAAAGGTTGGCACCTCTTAACAAAGATTGGGCGGGTTTTAGTCAGCCTGCGCGACAGCATGCTTTGGCTGTTGAATAAAGGAATCCGTTTATATTGCTGCTGCAAAACACCAAATTCTCTTATGAAATTTCTTTTTTTGGGAGCAGCGTTGTTGTCTTTTGTTGCCGCTACTGCACAGCCCCGTTTTACCGATAGTACGTTTGGTAACAATGGAAGAATTGTAAAAAATACCAGTGTGCCTTACAAATACATTACTGATATGGTGCTACAAACAGATGGCAAAACCGTGGTGCTGGCCGTAGCGGAGTATAATGAGGTTTATCGGGTGGTATTACTTCGGTACAACACCATTGGCACGTTAGACAATACATTTAGCGGAAACGGAATAGCGGATAGCCTGTTTGTACCTGGTGTTGATTTTTCCCCTAAAGCCATTAAACTACAGCCCGATGGAAAAATACTAGTCTGCGGCTATACTAGCACTTTCCCTGACAATGGATTTGTAATACGCTACCTGACCAATGGTAGCCTCGATGCCTCATTTGGCAATGGAGGCATTTTTTACGAACAGCCTATTACCATTGACAATACTACTCTTATTCCTACCATTGATAATCTGGTGGTGTTGCCCAGCGGACAGATGATACTGCTATCTTCTGACTACAATACCGATTATGATTTAATCCTGACCAAACTAAACAGCAATGGCACTATTGATAATACTTATGGTACCAATGGCATTATTGCTATTGATGCCAGTTCCTCATTCACTCCGCAGTACAGCAAAATAGAAGTACAAATAGATGGTAAACTGCTTATTGGCGGCAACCTAAATGAGTATGATCAATCATCTGGCCTTTACCTGAACCTTGTTGTAATGAGGCTAAATGTAAATGGCTCTATTGATAACAGCTACGGCACTAATGGCCGGGTAGCTTTGCACACGGGCCCGGCAGATTATGATATTTTTAAAGATATGGCGCTACAGCCTGACGGGAAAATAGTAGTAAGCGGTGTAGGAAACACTTACTTCAACATTTATAATTATGCTTTCCTTGTTCGCATTACTACCAACGGTACGCCTGATGCCAGCTTTGGCACAGGCGGAAGCAGCATTATTCTTCCAGGAACCAACGGAGCCTTCTATAGTACCGAAGGACAAATGACCCTGCAGCAGGATGGCAAAATATTATTGACAGGCTGTAGTAGCACTACTATAGCCAGTTATAATATGGCTATAGCCCGTATTACTACCGCAGGCTTACCAGATGCCAGTTTTGACGGGGATGGTTTTGCTACGCTATCGGTAAATGCCTACACCAATTACGCTATAGCGGCACAGCAGCAGGCTGATGGCAAACTGGTGCTCAGCGGGTTGGCCCGTAATGTTAATGCCGCTTCTACTACCATTGCCCGCCTTACACCTACAGGCCAAGTAGATGCTACACTTGATGCGGTAGCTGCTATTGCATTTATAGGTAGTGGTACCAACGAGGAAGCAGGTGCTAGCATACAAATACAACCAGATGGAAAAATTTTAAATATTACTGGCCGATATAATGGAGAGGGCTATGATTTAAGTATTAGTCGATATTCAACTACTGGTGTACTGGATGCCACTTATGGCAACAGCGGTAATAACCTGATTGAATTTCCACCAGACTATAGGAGCTTTTTTGCTGGCCTGCTTAGCAACGGCAAGCTAATGCTGGCTACCGGCTATAGCGATTATTTTATTGGAGCCGGCGTACTAATGACCCGCATGAATATAAATGGCATTACTGATAGCAGCTTTGGTACCAATGGAAAACTATTCATTAAAACCCGTAACGAAGGTTTTGCCAATGCAGCGCCGCAGGCAGCTTTTCAGCCCGATGGTAAAATAGTACTGCTATATGCACAGCTTTTATCAAACAATTATGCTGACGACAGCACATTTGTTGTGCGACTAAATTCAAATGGTAGTTTCGATAATACCTTCAACGGAGGAAATAAAAAGTATCTACCTCAAACTTCGCTCAATACAGATTTTACAAAACTTTGCCTGCAGCCGGATGCTAAGATATTAGTAGCAGAGACTGAAATTTATCCTGCCGCCAATACTGCCGTACAGCGCTTTAATACAAATGGCAATATTGACAATACTTTTAATAATGGAACCCCGGCAAACATAGCGTTTCAGGCAGGTAGTATGATTGTGCAAACAGATGGTAAAATTCTATTAGGTTCTTATTATGCTTCAGCTGCACGCCTCAATACCAATGGCACTCCCGATGCTGGTTTTGGTACGGCAGGGGTAGCAGATTTTTCTGCTACTTTATCCAATTTCTATGGCCATACCTGCATTAAGGAAGCTGATAGTAACCGCCTTGTGTTCGTAGGATCAGCCTACGACACTGTTACTTTTGATACCTATGTGAAACTAGTAGCACTTAAGAGAAATGGTTCGTTGGATACAAGCTTTGGAAATGCAGGTAGTATTGATGAGTTAGATATACCCCAACCCGGAGATAATAACAGTCCCATTGCTGTGCAGGCCGATGGGAAAATACTGCTTACAAGTTACATTGAATCTGGAAGCACCTATTATGCTGATGCCATTCTTATGCGACTGAAACCGAATGCTTCTACCACCGGCCGCCTCTACACATTTACCGGCAGTGGCCTGTGGAGCAACCCCGCCAACTGGAGCAATGGCACCGTACCACCTACCACCATCCCATCCGGCAGTAGCGTAGTGATAGACCCGCCCATCGGCAGCGAATGTATAATAGATATTACCGTACATGTGCAAGCTGGTGCAACGGTAACAGTAAGGGCCGGAAAAACGGTACGGCTGCCTGGGAATCTAATTATCCAGTAAAGCTTGTCGATTAAGTTTCTATATAAACATATTATTTCATTTCTATCTGTTCCCTATTCAATCTTAATAATACATACTTCATGAAATACACGCTCTTTAGTCTGCTCCTTTCTCTTACCATATTTGCTGCTACCGCCCAACCTCGTTTCACCGACAGTACGTTTGGTAATAATGGCAAGGTGACACAAAACACCAGCTTGCCTAACCAGTATGTAGATGATGTAGTGCTACAGCCAGATGGCAAATCGGTGGTACTCGCTGATGCGGAATACAATCAGGTAACCCGTATTGCATTGATTCGCTACAACACCAACGGAATCCTGGACGCTACCTTTAGTGGTAATGGTATAGCTGATAGCCTGATAGCTCCTGCCGGAGTTAATTGCTATCCATTATCCATCAAAATACAGGCAGATGGCAAGTTGCTGGTATGTGGTTACACCGATGAAATCTATTATAAGGGATTTGTGCTACGGTACAATACGAATGGCAGCCTTGATGCTTCATTTGGTAACAATGGCTTGTTGTATGTACCTGATTTTATTATAGGAAGCAATACAATCACCATTAGTGGTATTAGCGATCTGGTGGTATTGCCCAACAATAAAATAATGCTTATGACCCGTGGCAATACCGATGCAGAAGACTTGCTTTTGATACGGTTAAACTCCGATGGCAGCACTGATGGCAGTTTTGGAACAAACGGAATAGCAGGAATAAATGGCTTTACGTCATCTGTAGGATACACTAAAATAGCGCTGCAAACCGATGGTAAAATGATAGTAGGTGGGCAGGCTTACAGTGTATCACCTGGGATAGTGTTAGTGCGGGTGAACTCTAATGGTACGCTGGATGCAAGCTATGGCACTAATGGCAGTACTGCCTTTTCTGTAGACCCGGCATACTCTAATGTTTTTAGAGATATGACACTACAAGCCGATAATAAGGTAATACTAAGTGGCATTGGCAGCACCGATCAAAACATTTACCAATATGCTTTTGTAGCAAGAATAGCTACTAATGGTGCAGTAGATGCAACCTATGGAACCAATGGCGTACAATATGTACTTAAAAGTACTGCAAGGTTTGTAAGTACTGAAGGGCAGGTAAGCTTGCAACAAGATGGAAAAGCCTTATTGGCTGGAAGTGTAGTGGATAATTACGGCTTTAGTAAAATGGCAGTAGCAAGGCTTACAACGGCAGGTGTACCAGATGCCACTTTTGATGGCGATGGTATAGCCATATTACAGATAAATCAACACGGCAGCTTTGGTGTAGTTAGCGCCCAGCAGGCTAATGGAAGCATAATCGTAAGTGGTTATGCCAACAATAACGATGCTGTCTCAGCGGCAATAGCCCGGCTTACCGCCAGCGGTCAAACTGATAATACGGTTGCTACAGCAGCCAACATTGCTTATATAGGCGCTGGCCAACAGTACGAATCAGGACTGAATGTGCATATACAGCCTGCTGACCAGAAAGTAGTAGACGTAAAAGAAAGATTTAATGGCATAACCGACGACCTGCGGGTAAGCCGCTACTTACCCAATGGTACTCCAGATGCCACATTTGGCACCAACGGGCACACCATTATAGAAATGCCCGGTAGCGATTATCAAACGCATTCAACACTGCTTAGCAATGGCAAACTATTGATTGTTACACTACGAGCCGAGTACATGACGGGATATTATGTAGAACTGGTACGGGTAAACACTAATGGTTTTGTTGATAGTAGCTTTGGTATCAATGGCAAATTGCTTTTAATGGATGGAAGTGCCCATGGCCTTCTTGATAATCTGAACGATGTAGCCTTTCAACCAAATGATAAAGTAGTGCTTCTTACCAACCAGTTCAATCCGGTGTCGTATATCGATTCCACTTGTATTGTAAGACTAAATGCGGATGGCAGCCCGGATGCAACCTTTAATGGCACCGGTCGCAAGTATTTACCTTATCTGCCCTCTTCAGTTGGATATAAAAAAATAGCGCTGCAAGCAGATGGCAAGATATTATTAGCACAAGAAAGGAATGTGGGAAATGGAAATGTGATAGTGGTAACCAGGTATAATGCAGATGGTAGTTTAGACAATACCTACAATACCAATAATACTACTCTGCCACCATATGATGTTCAACAAATGAAAGTGCAAACAGATAATAAACTGTTACTCACCAACTATGATTATGGCTCCAGTTCTGATGCTATTTTCCGTCTCAGCAGTACGGGCAACCTGGATAACTCTTTTGGCTTAGGGGGAAGAGTAACTGTAGATTCTATTTTTACAGACATAGATATACGGGGTGGTATTTATTTACAAGACAGCGGAAAAATTCTGCTAACGGGTACAGTAAGTACATACCAACCAGATTACTTGTCTTATGCACAAATTGTAAGACTGCAATCTAACGGACAACCTGATTCTACCTTTGGCGTTAACGGAGCTATCCAGGCAGGTGATTTTACCGGTGTATTCTACAACAAGCCAGTGCTTGCCTTGCAAGCCGATGGAAAAATGGTACTAACAGCTTATCAATACGAACTTAACGCTACTACCTACGCTGGAAACGCCTTACTAACCCGCCTGAAAAATGGCCTTTCCACAGGCCGTCTCTACACCTTTACCGGCAGCGGCCTGTGGAGCAACCCCGCCAACTGGGCCGATGGTACCGTACCACCCACCACCATCCCCGCAGGTAGCAGCGTAGTAATAGACCCACCTACCGGCAGCGAATGCGTAATAGATATTACGGTGCATGTACAAGCCGGAGCTACGGTAACGGTAAAGGCTGGCAAAACAGTAAGACTACCAGGAAACTTAATTATACAGTAGCACATGAACATCGAAAGGATGATAGCTCATAAAAAACTCTTACTACAGCATAAAGCAACTATTCTGTACAGCATCAGCTTGGCGGCACTGCTGTTTCTCCTTAAATGGATGGAACTACGTTTCATCATATTTAGCCATTCATTTGAAATTTATATCGGGCTTATTGCTATCCTTTTCACTGTATTAGGTATATGGCTTGCCTTAAAACTGTCTAAACCAAAGATTGAAACGGTAGTGGTAGAGAAAGAAGTGTATGTAAATAGCAGCCCCAATTTCGTAGCGGATACTTCTCAAATTTCTCAATTTGAACTGAGCAAACGGGAACTGGAAATATTGGGCCTGCTGGCACAGGGGCATAGCAACCAGGAAATTGCCGCCCAACTTTTTGTTTCGCTAAGCACCGTCAAAACGCACAATCAAAATCTATTCGAAAAGCTGGATGTAAAAAGACGCATGCAGGCAGTTGAGAAGGCCAAAAGGCTGAACCTCATTCCCTGATGGCTCATCCTTTTGGTGGAAAAGGAGCCATATAACCCACAAATGGCCGAAAGTATGACCGAAAAAAAGGGTGTAACCGCCACATTTGTGCCAACATAACCATCAATAAAAATGAAAAAGAACATTCTCGTTTACGGGTTGATTGCAGGTGCTATCGTTTCCGCCCTTTTGCTGTTTACCATGAGCTATCTCAGCTATTGCGAAGGCAATGTGGACTATGGCACCAGCATGCTCATTGGGTATGCCTCCATGCTCCTCGCCTTTTCGCTGGTGTTTGTGGGCATTCGCAATTACCGGGATAAGTACAATGGCGGCGTTATCAGTTTTGGCAAAGCCTTCAAAATCGGAGGCGCTATTATGTTGATTGCTTCAACCGTTTACGTAGTGGCCTGGCTGATTGACTACCATTTCTTCGTACCCGATTTTATGGAAAAGTATTCGGCCCACATGCTGGGTGAATTGAAAAAGAACGGTGCAAGCGGCGCCGAAATAGAAAAGCAAACAAAGGAAATGGCAGACTTTGCCCGGATGTACAAAAACCCACTGTTCATTGTGCTGATGACGTATGCGGAAATTTTACCAGTTGGGGTAATTGTAACACTGATCAGTTCGCTGATCTTAAAAAGAAAAACGCCAAAAGAACAACCGGAAGAACTGCTTCCGGGGACGGCGGTTTTGGAGCAGGCATAATGGTGATAAAATCTTGAACCGTTGTTTACTGTTCGGATTTTATTCCCGTTATAGGTGTTCGGAAGAAACAATCAATTAACGGTACCTATTTCTTTACATCAGCGATGTACTCCCAACTGAAGTACGGGAAGGCTCTATCTATAGCCATTGAAACCAATATTACATTGAAGCATTGCTACAGTGTATCAATCCTTTGCTTTAAATAAACAAAGACCTATCCCGCAGAGCAATGTTACTCAGTTAAGGAAGAGAATGAATTGCCACGCCTTTTAAGGCGTGGCGATTAAACAATACAACTTCTGTTATTTCTTAACTGAGTCGGTAAATGAATAGCAAGTGCTATGTGCCAGTCATCCACATTGGTTTTTGCTTCGCTATTTGTTTATACACTGTACAATCTTCGGAATGGGCACCCGTTAAATACCCAATACTCATCAAAAATTCATTTACAATTTCTCCACCCGTAAAGCGGAATGTTTTCTTAAAAAGCTTTACCCATTCTTCCTTTGTTTTCGGGTGATTCGCTTCCAACCATTTTTCAAATGAGCCGTACTCTTTCTGTAAAGCCAATATGGTTTTTGCATTTTCAATAGCGGCATTAATTTTTAGTCGGTTGCGGATGATGCCTGCGTCCGCCATCAATCTTTCTATATCTGCTTCGGTATAAGCAGCTACTTTTTGCAGGTCAAAACTGTCGTACGCTTTTCTGAAACCGGCTTCTTTTTTCAGGATGGTTTCCCAACTCAATCCGGCCTGGTTTATTTCCAGTACCAAGCGGCAAAACAGTTCATTGTCATCATGTATCGGGAAGCCATACAGCTTATCGTGGTAAGCTTTGTGTAAAGCTTTTCTTTCTTCGGTCATGCTTTCAATAGCACGGCAGTACGACATAATTAGGGTTGGTTTTAATTGAAAATTGCAGATGCTAAAATTCAACTATTTCCAACTATAGTGCTTTACTATTAATAGAATAAAATAACCTTTACTTCATTTACTTACCAAATGCCTGCACCATTTTCGAAAGAATATTAAAGTTTTTAGATGCACGGTAAAAACCAGATTTTCTTTCATCCAGAATGATATCACCATTCTCTTTTATTACGTATTCGTCGCCGGTATTTTCATCTACCCCAACCTTTAGTTTGCGTAGCCAGAAATAGGCTATTACGCCTACTAGTAAAAAGAATCCTGCAAAATAGTAGAGGTATATTTTATCACTTTTAAAACGTTGAAGGCTTTGTTCTGCAAACACTTTACCGGTATCAGGTACATACAATACTGGTAAGGTTTTCCCTTTTTCAAAACCATCCCACTCCGGTACAGAAATATATTCACTGGTGTAAGCGGTAATCATTTTACCAGCCTTGTTTGAAAAGAGTACGGCCACTTCATTATCGTTCTTATTTTGTTTTGCTTTCGACAAAATAATAGCGTCATATTTTTCGCCATTAGCCAGGGTATGTTTCAGTTGTACTTCGTCCTGGTATATCCATACGCAAGCCGCTGCAAATACAGAAAAGAACATTATAAACATGCGTAGTCCCAGCGAATTAAACTTCCGCATAATAAACCAGTAAATGGCAAAAAAGACAACACCAATAAGAAATAATTCAAGTGTGCCATTCATGTTCTCGAAAAAAATATTTAGTAGCATAAAAAGGTTTTTGAGTAGTTGTAAAAAGTAAAAACCGGATAGGTTAGTTTAAAGCAGTGGTAGAGCCAAATCGTTCTTTAAGCACATCGTCCAGTTGGTCCGACCAATAGCCCAGGTCGCTGATCAGGGTTTTAAATTCCTGGTAGTCCATACCTTCAATATCTCTTTCAGCTACTGCATATAAAAATCCTTTTTCAGGAAGCATGCTGAGTTTCACACCCATCATCCGGGTATTGTTTTCAAGGCATTCCTGGTATAGTGTTACTTTTTAGCAGGCTCATTTAGTATAGGAAATAC
>CAXTDG010000154.1:0-8896 GCA_964242675.1 uncultured Chitinophagaceae bacterium | reverse complement strand
GTCGTACTGTTTCTTATTCAGCAGTATATAGCCAATGGCGTTAAGGGTAGATTCACTATCAAAAGCATATTCCGCCTCATTTGTTCTTTTCAGTTCGTTGTAAGCAGCTAGCAATGCCATTCCGTTTCCCTGCTCTATTTGGGGCTGTAGCACTGCCATCACCTGCTTCTTAGGCTGCTGGTAGGGTTTACCGTCTAGTATATTTTGTCTTGCCAGGTTAATGTCGCCCAGGTTGTTTTGCTTATTGTTCGTCATTAAAATAATGGTACGCCCCTGCGTTGTGCTGGCCGTTAGCAATGCCTGGTAGTTCAGCGCTGTGCCATCATGTTTATGCGTTGCTATTTTGCCGCCCTCCATGCTGCCACCGCCTAAGCCGCACTGCTTACCTGGGTAAATGGGTGTTAGTATTTCTTTTGTAGATGCAGGCGTAATTAACCGGAACGATTCGAGGCTTTTTTCCCATTTATAAAAATCGTCACCCGTTACTGCCGTCCACCCGGATATGGGCCAGGCTAAGGGCGACTGTACCAACTGATCGTTGAATGATTGTGCCATCAGTGGGGTCCTTTCATCCGGGTCTACTAATGATGCTGTCATTTGCAGCGGCTGTAGCATTTGCTCTTGTACAAATTTGGCAAAGGGCATTCCGGTAAGTTGTTCAATAATTTTGCGTTGCAGCAGCGTGTTACTATTATTATAAGCGTACTGGGTGCCCGGCGCAAAATTCAGCTTCGATGCTTGCTGTAGGGAGTCCATGGCTGCTGCGTCGCCATTTATGCTTCTCCATTTCAGATCAGGCAGGCCGCTGGCATACTGTAGCAGGTTTTTAATGCTGATGCTGTCGGCCCAGGCAGGCAAGCCTTTTAAATGTTTCGATACTTTATCTTCCAGCGCCAGTTTGCCTCTTTCTTTTAGCATCATTATGGCCACGGCATTAAACTCTTTTGCAATGGAGCCAATATGAAAGCGGTACTGATCGGTTAGCATGGTTCTTTTGGAAGCATCTGCATAGCCAATGGCTTTTCGGTACACTTCTTTTCCCCCTTCTATCACCAGCACATTGCCATTGAATAAGCCGAGTGCATGGGTACGAGTTATCAGGGAGTCTATAATGGCATACTTACTTTGCGACCAGCAACTAAGTACAATAATGGAGGCAGCAATAAAGAGAAGAATCTTTTTCAATCTTGTTTTTTGAAGGTTTCGAGGAAGACGTTTGCTGCTGCAATATGTTACAGTTTCTGTTTTATCAGGCCCATTTTAGTATTGCCCGATTGGGCTTGTTTAATATTCCTTCTTTTTGCCAGCAGATAAAACCAATGGCTTTTAAAGCAACGCCATCCATTATTTTCCCACCCTTTTTAAGTAATATTGAGATTACTTAATTATTAAAATATCACAGGTTTTGAGGATTTTTTTAATAATTTTTAAAACTTAGAGAACTTTATCTAGATAGCCCTCGTAATATTGCATCGGAATTGTAGTTAATGCCTCCCGTGTAGTTTTGAATAACCCAACCGAAACCAACCTAAACCTAAAAATTTCTAATTAATAAGCAAGGCAGTTTTAGCCAGCTTACCTCAATTTTTCGATACCTATTTTTTAAGTGTTAGCTCCCCAAATACTGGTGGCTACAGTGCTTGCTAAGCAGCCTTGTAGGTATAAGTTATACAGCTATTTGTTTGCACACTACTAGTGCATAGCAGAATCCCTCTCCAATTTCATTGTAAAAACAGGGGCACCCATCCTTTATGGTGGTGTTGGCTGTGGAATTTCTCCCAGTCTGAACGCCTTGTAGCGCCCTTTCTAATCCAATCTATTTCAAAAAACCAGGTATGATGTTGCTGACACCAACACCAGTCATCTTCTAAATCCATTCCGTGCAAAACTGCTAACAGTACTGCTTTTCATCGTTGCGTTTTACTACCAAACAGTAAGCTTACGGTGCCTTTTAGCCATACCTGCGTCCGCTAGTCCAATTTCCTCTGTGAAGGCCAATATTTCGGCAGCGTTACTAATAACCTGCAGAAAATTTAACCTAAAAACTAAACAAATGGAAAGGACCTCTACCTTCAAAAAAGATTTTCTACGAAAGAAACTGCTGTTTTCTTTTATGTTTCTCGGGCTTTTGGCAAGCCAGTTTGCAATAGCCCACGACGTAACGGGCTATACCACCAGTTGTGCCACAGGGCCAGTGTACAAAGTAGATGCTACAGTAGCCAATGTAAATACCGGTAGCAACTATGCATGGCAGTACAAAAATTCATCTGGCAACTGGGTTTGTATTGTAAATGGCAACAATACCATCAATGGCAATAACTATTCAGTAAGTGGTGCTACCTCTACCGCTACTACCAACCCCGCCCCTATTGTTTTCAACAACCCCAACAGTGCCTTACAAGGGCTGGTTATCCGCTGTGTAATATCAGATGGCAATGGCGTTAACCCTTGTAACATGCCTTCCGGCAACACTTACAACTCTGGTTCAAACAGCGTAAACCAAACATTGTCTGTAAATAATACACCTTGTGCCCCAGCTGGTGTGCTACAACTGGGCAACCGGGTTTGGTACGATGTAAATAACAATGGTATCAATACCAACGAAGACGGTATTAAAGGCGCTACCGTTCATTTATACAGAGATGATAATAATGATAACAGCGCTGACGGAGCATTTATTGCTACTGATATTACTGATGATGATGGCTATTACTCTTTTGGAAACTTAACCGCAGGCAGGTACATTGTAGGTGTAGTAACACCTACCGGCTACATGAGCAGTAGCGTAAATGGCGGCGACCCGGATAATAACATCAATTTTGATGACAACGGACAGGTAACAGTAGGCAACGAAACCCGTGGCCTGGGCATTACCTTAGCTATTGGTACTGAGCCTGATGGCAATGCTAACAATACCAACAATAACATAACCTACGACTTTGGCTTTTTGCCCGACTGTAGCTGTACTACCAGCAGTAGCAATATGTTGGTAAATGGCAGCTTCGAAAATGGAACTACCGGCTGGAGTGTTGGCAATAGCACTTTCACTACAGGTACTGGTTATGTGGCCTGTGGTACCAAAAATGGCTTCAACGATGCAAGTGGCAATGGTACTGCATACGTATACCAGGAATTTACAACTACCCCAGGTGTGGCTTATACGTTCAAAGGATTTGCAGGAACCCATACTGCCGGCCTGAGCTGCTCTCCTAAACTTCTTATGACGTTTAGAAATGCTGCTGGAAATAATATTGCTTCGTACGAAGTAGCTGTAACCAGAGATGTAGATGCAAACCACAGCCAGCTGGAGCAATATACGGTAACTGGTACTGCCCCTACCGGAGCTGTTACTATGCGGGTGCATGGCGCCATCAACTGCAACACGCTGAAAATGGATGCCTTCTGCCTTATTGCCAGCTGTATTACACCTGCTACGCCTACAGCTATCGTTACCCAACCTACCTGCACTGTGGCTACCGGCACCGTTGCAATTAACAACCTGCCTGCTGGTAGCTGGACCATTAACGGAACGGCTGATGGATCACCTTTTACATTTACGGGTTCGGGTACTACTTACACGCAAAGCAATGTTGACCCTGGTACCTATGTTTACACTGTTACCGTTTCGGGTGGCTGTACTTCAGCTCCTGTAACTACGGTGGTAAACAACCAGCCTGCCCCTCCTACTGCACCTACGGCTACCATTACGCAGCCTACCTGCTCCGTGGCTAACGGTAGTGTTTTACTCAGTGGCTTACCTTCCGGTAACTGGACTGTAACACGCAACCCGGGTAATACCACCTATACTGGTACCGGCTCAACCGTTACTATCAACACGCTTGCTACCGGTACTTACAGCTTTACCGTTACCAATGCCAGCGGTTGTGTTTCATCTGCTACACCAGTTATTATAAACGGGCAGCCCGCTACACCTACCGCCCCCACCGGTGTGGCTACCCAACCTACCTGTACAGTATCTACCGGCAGCATTGCCTTAAGCGGCCTGCCTTCCGGCAACTGGACACTTACTCAAAAAAGGAATAGCACTAACACCACCATTACTGGCAATACCACTACTTACACAGTTACCGGTTTGACCCCTGCTACCTATAGCTATAGTGTTACTAATGCCAGTGGTTGTACTTCACCATTTAGCAGCACTATCGTTATCAATGCACAGCCAGCCTCACCAGTTGCTCCAACGGCTACCGTTACGCAATCTCTATGTGGTGGTGCTACCACTGGTAATATTTTGCTGAGCAATCTGCCTTCTACTGGTAGCTGGACCCTAACTCGTAACCCAGGCAATGTAACCACTACTGGTTCGGGCACTACCGCTACCGTTACTGGCCTGGCTGCTAATACTTACACCTTTACGGTTACTAATGCCAATGGTTGTACTTCACCTGTTACCACCGTAATACTGGCAACGCAAACTGCTACTGCCACCCTGGGCGGAACAGTTTGGATTGATGCAAACAAGAACGGCCTGAATGATGATGGCGGTGCTGTTTTATCGGGCATACTGGTAAGCCTGTACAATGATGCTAATGCCGACAACTCACCCGATGGTGCAGCTATCAGAGCATTTACTACTACCACCACAGGCCGGTATTCTTTTGCCAACCTTTGCCCAGGTAATTATATTGTAGGCTTCGGTACCCTCAATAGCTACATACGTACTGTGCAGCTAAACCTGTTTAATTATGATGCTAATGATTCTGACCCTGACCCGGTAACCGGATTTACCCGCAGCATTAACCTGGTAGCTAACCAGAACGATATTACAAACGATGCTGGCTACTACTCTACTATCATTTTGCCTGTAACCTTTGGAACCATCAGTGCACAGGCCCGTAATTGTGAAGTGGCTCTTTCTTTTGAAATACTGACACAGAAGAATACCAAGCAGTTTGAAATTCTGCACTCAACTGATGGCAGCAAATGGGATAATATCAGTATCATTTCTGCCAGAGCTAGCAGTGCTGCTTCTTACAAATACAGCTTTACCCATACGCAGCCTGCCGCTGGCCTGAACCTATACCGCATAAAAGTGGTAGACAACGATGGCAAAGTAAGCTATAGCCCAATTGTAAGTGCTACCAGCGTATGCACCGGCAAAGGCCAGATCACCGCTTATCCAAACCCTGCTTACGAAATGCTGAACGTTTCGCTGCCTGCAGCCTACCAGGATGCACAGGTACAACTATTCAATAGCATGGGCCAACTGGTAGTAAGCGATGTAAGAAAATCGGGCCTTACCCGTTCATTGAACACACAAAATCTTACCCCCGGTATGTACCTGTTGAAAGTGGTGCATAACAATATGGTTGTGATGACACAGAAAGTAGTGAAAGGCGAATAACCGAAACTACTTCAACAGTATAGTTGAAATAAAAAACGGCAGCTGCACAATAGTGTAGCTGCCGTTTTCTTTTAGGAGTAACACCTGTTTTTATTCTAAAATTTTTATTGCACTAAAGTGCTGAGAGAAGTACTGGTAATGAATCTAATTTATTGCAAACCCAATTGGTTGCTAATAGCTTTGCAACTATAAAAAGCATAGCCAACTATGAAAGCAATAGGTTTTAAAGAATCGCTGCCCATTACAGCGGTCGATAGTTTTATTTTATTTGAAACAGAAATACCCAAGCCAACAGAAAGAGACCTGCTGGTGAAAATAAAGGCCATTAGCGTAAACCCGGTTGACTTTAAAGTTCGAAAGTCGGCGGCGAAAGACAAACCGTTGGAAACGCCAAAAATAATTGGCTGGGATGCGGTGGGCGTGGTGGAAGAAACAGGCGAAGCCGTTTCACTTTTTAAGAAGGGCGACGAAGTATATTATTCCGGCGATTTTACCCGTAGCGGTTCTAATGCCGAATACCAGTTGATAGACGAAAGAATTGTAGGGTTGAAACCGAAGACCTTATCTGATGCAGAAGCAGCCGCTATTCCGCTAACGGTAATTACCGCATGGGAAGTACTGTTTGACCGTATACGCATTAGCGAAAAAGATAAAGGGAAAACAATACTACTAATTGGCGGGGCCGGTGGTGTAGGATCTATAGCCATACAGATAGCAAAGAAAATAGCTGGCTTAAAAGTTATCACTACTGCTTCCCGACCTGAGACGATTGAGTGGTGCCCAAAGATGGGCGCTGATGTAGTCGTAAATCATCGCAACCTGGTAGAAGAAGTACAAGGTGCAGGCTTTCCCGAAATTGATTTTATTATTGACCTGGTAGATACCGATGCCTACTGGGATGCTATGGCTGAACTTATTGCACCCCAAGGGCATATTGCTTCTATCACTGGTGCTGCTAACCCGATTGCCCTCAATAAAATAAAGAACAAAAGCATCACTTTTAGTTGGGAATTTATGTTCACCCGAAGCATGTACAAAACCACAGACATGCAACAGCAGCACCATATATTAACCCAGGTAGCCAACCTGCTAGATGAGGGCACACTGGTTACAACACTCCATAAAACTTTTACCGGCTTCACGGTAGAAAACCTGAAAGCGGCCCACGAACTACAAGAGAGCGGCAAAGCCATTGGCAAAACAGTAATTGTGTACTGATGAACTGGGGTATTCCTAATTGTATTGTTTGTATCTCAGAGGTGTTCGTAAGAAATTGGTTGGGTTAATTATTTGCTGTTTCATACGCTAGCGGCGTTATCCCGAAGCAAGTTCGGTACAGGCTCTGCTTGTAGAAAAATAGCTTTCAATATGCATCTGATGCCTCGTAGAGGCTACCTTTTTTCAGGTAGCCTCTACAAGGCATCAAACATTTTAAGAAGCTAATTTTCTACAAACAGGCAGCCTCTCCGAGGCACAAAAATGTAATCTTATTTTCTTCCTAACATCTGTGGTAGAGATACGAATTAGAGCAGGAGCAATTGTCCAAATTATCTCCCTCTTGCTACCTCCCAAACAATTTTGCATGATAGCTTTATTCTACCCTACTTTTTTACGGCCAAACAGCTATGATTATTTAGTACGGCATTATTATTAGATAACAGCCTGTCAGCAACGGTGTATAGCTCTCTTATCTGGGAAACAAAGAACTCGTTTTTTCATTTTCCAGGTTGAGGTAGCTTAACGCTCCTTATCTCACAGTTCGCTCTTTCTTCCAAGCTATACTTTATCAATCTTATCTGTATGACACCATCTTTTACCCGATCCTGGCCTTTTTATGCAAAACTTGCCCTTACGCTTTTCAGCCTGATAGCGCTTTGCTACATCGCTATTGTGGTTAAAGAGATTTTATCTCCCTTGCTGTTTTCGTTACTGTTTTCTATTGTGCTGCTGCCGCTGGCGGGCTTCTTTGAGCGGAAATTAAAGTTCCCTGCTGGTGCTGCCGCTGGTCTGTCAGTCATCTTGCTGATAGTGGGTTTGTTCCTGGTATTCTACTTTCTGGGGTCGCAAATAAGCCGCCTGGCAGAAGACTGGCCACAATTTCAGGAACAGATAACAGCATCGCAAAAAACCTTGCAGGACTGGCTGGATAATAGCCTGCACATAGATACCAAGGAACAAATGAAGTATGTAAATAAGGCTACTTCCGAGGTATTATCTTCCAGTTCTACCATCATTGGGGCCACATTAGCATCCTTATCAGGCATGTTGCTGTTCCTGGTTTTCACCATGATTTACACCTTCTTCCTACTGCTGTACCGTCGCCTTATTTTGAAATTTCTGATTGCCGTTTTTAAGGAAGAAAACTCCGTAACTGTGTACGATGTGGTAGAGCAGATACAATACATTGTACGCAAGTATGTACTGGGCCTGCTGCTGGAAATGCTGATAGTAGCCGCCGTTTGTTGCATTGCTTTTTTACTAATGGGTGTAAAGTATGCGGTGCTGCTGGGCCTCATTACCGGCATCTTCAACCTCATTCCTTACATTGGTATTTTCACTTCGTTGCTGCTCGGAACCTTCATCACTTTTGCTACGGGTGCCACTGCTACCAAAATATTGCTGGTAGCTATAACGTACGTTGTAGTACACCTGATAGATAGCAATGTGCTGCTACCTGTAATTGTAGGTTCTAAAGTACGCATCAATGCCCTTATAACTGTGCTGGGTGTTATTAGTGGCGAAATGCTCTGGGGAATATCTGGAATGTTTCTTTCTATACCCGTTATCGCCATCGCCAAGATCATTTTTGACCGGGTAGAAACTCTGAAACCGTGGGGCCTGCTGCTGGGGGATGAGGAACACGATAAAAAGCCGAAGGGTAAAAATAAAATAATAGCTGAGGCGGAGAAAGACAAACCAGCACCGGGTGCTACCGGCAGCCTGGCTGAGATTGTAGCGAAGCCTGCGTAATAGTTATAGGGTTTAGCTATACAAATTTTTAAATACAAAACGGGTAGCAATGCTACCCGTTTTGTATTGTATCTAGTTCCCAATTGTGGCTTTTGTTTCCTATAATATCAACTTCCAAAGTAGTGCTGGTTCATATCCTCGATCAGCCCAATATGCGTAGGCTGCCAGCCTAGTTGTTCCCTTGTTTTTGTACTAGACGATGGGCTGTTCATCACAATAAAGCGACTCATCCAACCAAAATGTTCGGCAGCCTCTTCTTGCGAAACAGATACAACCGGCAAGTTTAGGTTTTGTCCAATTACCTCCGCAATCTGCTTCACCGGTATTCCTTGGTCGCCAATGCTATTGTACCGACTGCCAGCTGCGCCTTTTTCCAATGCCAGCCGAAAAAGTAGCGCTGCATCCAGCCGATGTACCGCAGGCCATTGGTTTCTACCATCGCCTACATAAGCAGATACGCCTTTGTCACGGGCAATCTGAATTAGCGCCGGTACAAATCCATGATCGTTATAATCATGCACCGACGGAGGCAGGCGAATAACGGATGCTGCTACGCCATCC
>CAXTDG010000153.1:3375-8918 GCA_964242675.1 uncultured Chitinophagaceae bacterium | reverse complement strand
ACAGTCCCGACAACAGGTGCAGCACCTTGGATCTTACTTGAAACAATTGCAGGCAGAACGGCAATCAGCGGTTTTTGCTTAAAAATTTAAACCATGAACAGTACTGTCAAAACAGCCTTCCTAGTATGCATTGGCCTTGCGCTGTTGGTTGGGTTATTTGCATTTGCTGCAGACGATACCTACCGCTTAGCCAATGCTGGATTAGTACTAATCATTGCTGCTGTTATTTACTTTTTTCTAGGGCTTATTTTGGTAATTCCCAAGCAGGCAAGAAAGGTGGGGCAAGCGCTGTTATTATGTTCCGTTATTATTTTAGTCATTGGTTTTTCTATTTGCAGTGCCGCACCATTTAATTTTCATTAGAAGCTATCGGTACATGAAGGCAACTCATTTATATTCGTAGCGTAAGAAGTTGTTTTGCTGTATATACCCAACAGGAGGGAAACCCTGCTTTGAGTGACTTGTATTTTTACCAACATAATAAACGATTGCCTCAATGGAAAAAGAAAATCAGTTACCAACTGACAATGCATCCTCTCGTAGAAATTTTCTTAAAAACACAGGTTTAGCTGCTGCCGGTTTTGTTATCATTCCCCGGCATGTGCTTGGCGGTAGAGGTTACATAGCTCCCAGCGACCGCCTTACCATTGCCAGCGTAGGTGTAGGTGGCAAAGGCCAGAGCGATATTGCTGCTTTTGCACAAACCGGCAAGGCTGATATTGCTTTTTTGTGCGATGTGGACGACCGCCGGGCTGCTACCTCCGTCAAAAATTTCCCTAAAGCAAAATACTACAGAGATTGGCGGGAGATGCTGGACAAAGAATCCAAAAACTTCGATGCCGTTTCCATTGCCACCCCCGACCACAACCACGCCGTAGCTACACTGGCTGCCATGCAATTGGGCAAGCATGTATATGTACAAAAACCGCTAACCCACAACCTACATGAATCGAGAGTGCTGAGGGATGCCGCCAAACGATACAAAGTAGTAACCCAAATGGGCAACCAGGGCGCCAGCAACGATGGTACCCGCATAATGGCCGAGTGGTATGCTGCCGGATTGATAGGCGATGTGCATACCGTGTACTGCTGGACCGACCGGCCCGTATGGCCACAAGGCATTGCCTGGCCAGCTCAAAAAACAGATGTACCCGCTGGCCTCGACTGGAACCTGTGGCAAGGTGTAGCACCTTACAAAGATTATGTTCCCAAGCTGGTGCCCTTCAACTGGCGGGGTTGGTGGGAGTATGGCACCGGCGCCCTGGGCGACATGGGGTGCCACCTGGTAGAAGTGCCCATTCGGGTGCTGGGTTTACAATCTGCTAAAGATGTGCAGTGCAGTGTTGGTAGCGTTTATGTTGATGAATTTCAACGAGGTTATTTCCCTGAAAGCTGCCCGCCAAGTAGCCATGTTACGCTTACTTTTCCTAAAACCAGCAAGACTAAAGGTGATGTAACCATGCACTGGATGGACGGCGGCATTCAGCCTGAACGCCCTGCCGAACTAGGACCCAACGAAGTATTTGGCGATGGCGGAAATGGCGTACTGCTCGTAGGTACGAAAGGCAAAATGATGTGTGGTACGTATAGCGATAATCCACAGTTATTACCACTTAGCAAAACAGCAAACGCTAAAGTAAAACAGCTATATGACCGGGTACCCGGCGGTGCCAGCGGCCACTACGGCCAATGGGTTGAGGCCTGCATTGCGGGCTATGGCAACAAAGAAGTAAGTGCCCCTTTCGAAACGGCATGTTCCCTCAACGAGGCGTTGCACATGGCCAATCTTGCTATCCGCAGTTTCGATATCCGGGAGGCAAAGGCCGATGGAAAAGGGTTTAACTACCCCGGCCGTTACATCAAAATGTTGTGGGATAACGATAATATGAAAATCACCAATTTCGATCTGGCCAATCAGTTTGTAAGCCGGAAGTATCGGGATGGGTGGAAACTGGCTTAGAGACGTACGGCTGTGTGTGTCTCTAACGATTAATATTTTGGGTGCCTCCCTTCAGGTCGGGCTATCCGTTCCAAGTCCTCGGCGGCGTAGCGGCATTGCTGTATATATCTAACCATTCATCCGCCGCCTGTGGGCTTTCCACTTCTATCCCTGGCACTTCCAAAATCGGTCGGTCATCCTTTACCAACCACCCCTTACTTTTAATCTTCAAACCGTTTCCGCCATATGAAAAAAGCAAACCTTTTTCTACTATTCATTTCAGCCACTATGTACCAGGCACAGGCTCAGGGCGATCCCAAAGCCACCGAAGTATGGGACCCCGTACCCAAAGTAGTAACCCCGGTAAAGTATGTTAGCATACCGCCCCCGGCCGATGCTACTATTCTTTTCGATGGCAAAAACCTTGACCAGTGGACTACTACCGAGGACCACGACAAGCCCGCTGCCTGGACGGTAGCCAATGGTGTAATGACGGTAAACAAATCTTCCGGAAACATAGAAACGAAGAAAAGTTTTGGCAGCTACCAGTTGCACATCGAGTGGCGCATACCAGCCAACATCACTGGCGAGGGACAAGCCCGTGGTAACAGTGGCATTTTCCTGGCTTCCATTGGTAAAGGAGACGCTGGCTATGAGTTACAGGTGCTGGATGTGTACAACAACAAAACCTATAGCAACGGCATGGCAGGTAGCATTTACAAACAGTTTATGCCACTGGCCAACCCGGCCCGCAAGCCCGGCGAATGGCAGACCTACGACATTGCCTGGACAGCACCGGTTTTCAATACCGATGGTTCTTTAAAATCACCCGCTAAGGTTACCGTGTTTTTCAACGGTGTATTGGTGCAGGATAATACAGAACTGATGGGCCCAACGCAATACATCGGCAAGCCCGATTATCACATAGCCCATGGCCCATCACCTATTAAGCTACAATCGCATGGCGATAAAAGCGAACCGATCAGCTTTAAAAATATCTGGATCAGAGAGTTGTAACCTTTCCAGCACCACAGTATTTTAAAAGGTCCGGCAAGCTAATTGCCCGGACCTTTTTTGTATTAAAACTTGTATAGTATGAGCCAGGCATTTGTGAAAGAAAGCGAAGAACAGTGGTTGCATGAAATAGCCCCTACCATGAATGCACTCATCGTTTACCTTACCCGTGAAAACAATGGCATCCGGGTATACGAGCAGAAAACATTTATCGATAAAAAGAGTGGTAAGGGAGCTCACCGTATGAGCAACGGCCTGGACTATGCCGTGGATGATGCCGGAAAATGGTATGTGTTGTAAATGGGATCAGTTATTACAAGATTATACGTACCGCTCTATTAACATGCAATAACCTTAATGAGGCTTGGTAGCTAACTGCTGCCCTTTATCTTTAGCAGGTAAAAAAACTGATAGATGAATAAACGGCTTCTTTTTTTTCCTGTTGCCTTTTGCAGTGGTATGGGTTGGCTATTAGCCCAAACCAAAACCTTTACCGATGAACAGCTTTTCAAAAACAGCGTAACCAATGTGATGCTTCCCCAGCCACAGGTTCGCTGGATGGATGGCGATCAGTTGGCTATTAGCCGCCGCACTGCTACTGATACGGCACTGCAAAACTTTAGCTACGATGTGGCTACGGGTAAAGAAACGCCGATGCAGGCACAGCAGCGAATGCCAGGTGGCCGCCGGGAAGGCGGTGGTGGTATGCAAGGCGGTGCTGGCAAACGCATCATCAGCGAACGTAACGATTTGTACCTGTCTGAAGGGGGGCAGCTTACCCGCCTCACTATGAATGGCGATGAGGAGAAGAACCCCACTTTTAGCCCCGATAGCAACTATGTGGCCTATACCCGCAACAACAATTTATTTACCTACAACTTAGGTACTAAAAAAGAAACCCAGCTAACCACTGATGGCAGCGCCACTACGCTCAATGGTTATGCAAGCTGGGTGTACTATGAAGAAATTTTTGGTCGTGCCACCCGCTACCGGGCATTTTGGTGGAACCCCAATAGCAAGCAGCTTTGCTACATGCATTTCGATGAAAGCATGGTGCCCATGTTTCCTATTTACAACAGCGAAGGCCAGCATGGATTTGTAGAGCAAACCCGCTACCCTAAAGCTGGCGACAAGAACCCGGAAGTGAAAGTGGGCTTTGTAAACCCCGACGGGGGAGCCACTACCTGGGCTGATTTCAATGATAAGGACGATCAATATTTTGGCTGGCCCATCTGGCGGCCCGATGGCAGCAGCATCCTGATGCAGTGGATCAACCGGGGGCAGGATGATTTGCGGATTTATGAGGTGAACCTGACCAACGGAAGCAAAACCGTTTTTTATGAAGAGAAACAGAAAACTTGGGTAGACTTGGAAGACGGCGCTGGCGGCCGCATCACCTTTTTTAATGGTGGTAAAAACTTTGTACTGAAAAGCGATAAAACCGGCTGGGACCACCTGTACCTATATACGGCTGATGGTAAGTTGCAAAACGCTATCACCAGCGGCAATTTTTCTGTGCTGAATATTTTGCTGAGCGACTTTGCCAACAGCACAATTTACTTTACTGCTCGTAAGGAAAACAGCGCCAGGGTTGATGTATACAGTGTAAAGCTAAATGGTAAAAACCTGAAACGCCTCACTACTGGTGACTACAATTATAGCAATGCACAAATGTCGCCTTCCGGCAAATACTTTACGGCTACCTATAGCAATGCCACTACACCACCAGTTGCCGTTTTGATAGATAATACCGGTAAGTTTATTAAGGAAATAGCCAACACAAAAGGCAGTGATTTCAATAACTATATGCTAGCTAAAACCGAAATGCTCCGCATCCCCAGCGATGATGGAAAGTTTCAGCTACCAGCCATCGTTACCTGGCCTGCCAATATGCAAGATGGCAAACGCTACCCTGTATTAATAAGCATTTATGGAGGCCCCAATGCCGGTACCGTAATGGATAGCTGGATTTGGAATGGCCCCCGCCAGTTTTACGCTCAGGAAGGGTTGATACAGATAGCCCTTGACCACCGGGCCAGCGGCCATTTTGGGAAAGAAGGCGTGAACTACATGCACCGTGACTTGGGCAACTGGGAAATAAAAGACTACAGCACTATGGTGAAATGGCTGGTAGATAAAGGCTATGCCGACCCGGCAAAGGTCTGCATCACTGGCTTTAGCTACGGCGGCTACATGACCTGTCTGGCCCTTACCAAAGCCCCGGATGTATTTACTTACGGCATGGCCGGTGGCTCCGTTACCGATTGGAAACTATACGACAGCCACTACACCGAAAAATTTATGGATACCCCCGCCGAAAACCCCGACGGCTATAAAGACGGTAGCCCACTTACCTACATCGACGGCTATAAAGGCATGTTGCAAATAGTACACGGCACTATGGATGATAATGTACACATGCAAAATAGCATTCAACTCATCAGTGCGCTGGAAGATAAAAAGAAGAACTTTGAATTTATGCTGTATCCTGGCGGTCGCCACGGCTGGGGCAACCTACCCGCCAAAAATGAGCATTTTGCTAACCTGAAAACACAGTTCATTTATAAATACCTGCTGGAAAAGCCAGTAC
>CAXTDG010000153.1:0-3365 GCA_964242675.1 uncultured Chitinophagaceae bacterium | reverse complement strand
AAGGTAAAGAGGAGAAAATAAAAAGGAGCCCTTTTCTGTTGTGGAAAAGGGCTTCTTTTTTATCTGGTGGCAACATCGCCTTTAGTGATTACCTGCCTTTTAAAATTTTTATTTTACTCTTTCTTCTTACCTCTAAAAATCCAGGAAACATGGTACTTATCAGTAAGTTGTCCGTATATGCCAAAAGGCACCTCATGCAACTCCATAAATGTTCTCTTATCCTTATCTGCTTCCCTTGCTAGCTTATCAAAAATTATTTTCAACTCGCTGTATGTATCACCAACTACAAAGATGCTGAATACATTTCCCTGCTGCGGTATTAAGTTGTCAGCGTGCCAGTCAGCTGCAGAAAACTCTATTGAAGCACTTTTCAGATGAGCATTTATAATTTTGTCATGCTTGTCCGGCGAAAACTGATCTTTCATTGGAGTATCACCAGTTTTGGTAAGCATCAACTCTCCCCCAAAACAATATTGATAAAAGGTCATTGCATCGGCGCAGTTACCATTAAATAAAAGAAATGGTGTACAATATAACATGCAGTAGTTTTTATGCTATAGAATATCAACCGGTAGAGACTTGTAAAACAGCCTATTCTTGTATACACTAGCTGTTATTCCCATTCACTACTTCAAGTACTTCACAATCGCTTCACTTTCCGGCTCAACCTTGCTACTGAAATGTTGCAGCAGATTGCCGTTTTCGTCCAGTAAAAACTTGTTGAAGTTCCAGCTGATGTTAGCATCGAGTACGCCATTCTTAGCTTTCTGTGTTAGCCATTGGTAGATGGGTGCCACGTCTTCATCCTTAACGCTCACTTTGGATGCCATAGGGAAGGTAACGTTGTAAGTACCTGTGCAGAAAGTTTTAATTTCTTCATTGGTACCGGGTTCCTGTCCCCCGAAGTTGTTAGCCGGGAAACCAACGATTACCAGCTTGTCTTTATACTCTGTGTACAGTTTTTCCAGGCCTTCGTATTGTGGAGTAAAGCCGCATTTAGAAGCGGTATTTACTACCAATATTTTCTTCCCTTTAAACTTTGAGAAGTCAATGGTACCGCCATCGAGCGATGGGACTTTAAACTGGTAGATGTTATTTGCCGGAGGCGTTTTAAAAGCAAAAAGCGTAAAAGCAAAGAGGCCTAACAAGGCGGCTGCGTATTTCATAATAGTTTTTTAATGAAAGATATACGGGAGAAAAATTACTGAAGTTCATAACAACCTAAATCCGGTTTTGTTCCAACTACCCGTGGCTTGCCGTCGAGGTCGGTAGCAATGCCGCTGATAATATTGCCTGCATTTACCGCAGGGGAATTGCTTCGCAGATGAAAGTCAAAAATGCGACGGCTTGTATTGATGGTATCAAATAAAGGCTGCATACTTGGTATCGGGTTGGTGATGGTGGCCATCGGGTTGTTTTTTACTTTATACAGCACATTTTGCAGGGTTACGCTAAAGGCTGCATTACTTGCCGGAGCCGTTTTTATTTCATCTTCCGCCAGGCCACCCTCGCCATAAACAATGCTGTTGCGAAAAGTAGCTGCCAGTGGTGCTGAACTAATACCATCTGTATTAGTAATGTATACTACAGGCTGTTTATGGCTTTGATAACTATTAGCATAAGTAGCTATTGTAGCATGGTCGAACAAGTAATTGCCTGCTACTAGAAGCACATTGCTGCCGCCGCTCCCTGCTGCCGCATCATTGCCACAGTTGCTAAATAGGCAGTTCCTCGACCGTACCGATGCGTTTACCGCTTTCAATCCTACATCGTAGGCATTGTCAATGATGCATTCACTTAGCGTAAGCTGAGGATTAGCATTCGCTACACCACCCACTACCACAATGCCTTGGTACGCATTTTTTACTACAGCATAGTTCAGCACATTATCATGGCTAATGCTATTGAAAATAATGCCGGGCCAGCCTGCTGGTAAATCTTTATAGTCGGCATCCATACGGTCGCCCCGGAAGTAAACCCGGTTAGCCGTATCCTTTTCACCATTTATTTTCAGGCTGCCATTTATAATAATGGGGGCATCGGCATGGCAGTACACCCGTACGCCCCGGTTCATGGTTAGCGTAGCAGACGTATCTACTGTTAGTCCACCTAAAATCACATAAGGCAATTGATTGTCCCAGGTAGTGTTGGCCGTTATCCTGCCATTCCGAATAAATGTTGCCCTTTGCCCATATGCCTGTAATTGCACCCAGCGGGTATTGCCGTTGAACTGAATGCGGATGCTATCCTGTACTATAAATGGCAGATTAGAGGTTGCCTGATTCACCATTATTTTTACAAACACATATAAGCTGTCATTTTTTTCCAAAGTAATATTAGTAGCACTATTAGCAGCCACGCCATTGATGTTTAGCTGGTAAGCTGATGCCGCCCCACCAGCCAGTGCAATGCTGGTCAGGTTTAGCTTTTGATCATTGTCGTTTCGGATTTTAAATCGCTGCGTTACCGAACCGGTTGTAACAAAAACGGTGTCGAACTTCAGCGTATCAGCGCTAATATTCAGGCTTGCATCCGATGAAGTAATGAAGTCATTTTTACTACAGGCAGCCAGCAGCAGTAGGAGCGAAGCAGTTAGCAAAAGGCGCATAGTTCAAAAATAGGGCAAACACAATCAATTATTTTATCCTGAAAGGGCCTGACTCAAACTTTAGAAGTAGGGGTCAGATGCTTCCAGCACTAATTGTGAGGTGTGTTACTATATTTTAGAAGCGAAAGCGGCAGTAGCAATACTCAGTTTTACACCCGGTATTTGTAGCAGTACCTGTCCGCAGGCTTCCAATGTAGCGCCAGTAGTTACCACATCATCTACCAGCAAAACGTGTTTGCCTTGCAGGCTATGGTCGTCATGCAGGTCAAATACTTCGTTCACGTTTTCCCAACGTTCTACCCGGTTCTTTTTGGTTTGTGTAGCATTGTTGCGGGTACGAATGATGGCTACATTCTCTACCGGTTTTTGCAACATATCGCTAATGCCACTGGCCAACACCTGTGCCTGATTGAAACCTCGTTTGGCTTGCTTCAGCCGGTTGAGGGGTAGCGGTACAATGCAGTCGATATCCCAGCCTGCATTCAGCACTGCTTTTCCCATTCGTTTACCTAAGTACAAGCCTACATCCTGCCGGTTACGGTATTTTAGCTGGTGCAATAACTGCTGGGTAAGCGATTCTTTTATAAAAAACAGCAGGCTGGCAGCTCCCTGCACTAGTATGCGTCCGGTAAAAATTTTTTCGATAGGGTTGTTGGCCTGCTTTTCAAAACCGGTTATTGGCAATTCCTGAATACAACGCCATCAAAGCACATGGTCGGTGGAACTGAGGTGATGCCCGCAGCCACAGCAGTTGTGC
>CAXTDG010000152.1:0-8952 GCA_964242675.1 uncultured Chitinophagaceae bacterium | reverse complement strand
TATACGCCCTACTATCGGACCAACAATTATGTGTTCGACGACCTGATTGAAAGTCTTAAAATCGTTCGCAAACATGGCGGTTGGACCAGTATCAATTACTTTGTTTTCCCTGGTATTACCGACAGCGAAGCAGAATATGAGGCTTTGAGAAAATTAATTCAGGAAACAGATTTATGCATGATCCAGTGGCGCAATTTCAATATTGACCCGGATTGGTATTTAGGGAAACTGAACCTGACAGATACCGGCGAATGCATGGGAGTACTACAATTACAGGAATTGCTTCAGGAAGAATTTCCTAATTTGAAATATGGCTATTTCAACCCAAGTATGGAACGTATTAAAGGCCGTTACGAAGTAGATTTTGCTCACTAATTTTCCTTTGGCATTATTTTTAATTCTTCTTCCCAAAATGTAATTATGATTAATAAAATACAACCTCGTCCCGGAGACGGTGCTGACGAAGAGACAATAGAAAAAAATTTAAAAGAAATGGAATATAACCCTAAAGATGACTTAATGCGTCATGGCGATGTGGTTGATCCGGATATAGATACAAATGAACAAGAGATAATAGAAGAAAAAGCAGCTAAGGGTAATCAAGAATAATTTTTGACACCATTTCTATAAATGCTCTTAAAAGAAGAAGGCCACCCTCATCAGGTGGCCTTCTTCTTTTATTCAAACTGAAAATTATTCAGCAGATTTGTTTTCTTCTTGCGGTGTAGCAGGTGTTTCAACCTCAGCTGTAGGAGTTGTTTCTGTAGCAGGAGCTTCAGTAGCAGCTGTTTCGGCAGTTGCAGGTGCAGCAGTGTTTCCACCAGCTTTACCACCACGTCCACGACGGGTACGTTTACCTGCTTCTGTTGCAGCAGGTGCAGCAATGTTGTTGTATACTTCATTGAAGTCAACCAGTTCAATCATACCACGTTCGGCAGCATCACCGGGACGAATACCCAACTTAATGATACGAGTATAACCACCGGGGCGGCTAGCTACTTTAGGGGCAATTACTGTAAATAATTCCTTTACAGCAGCTTTGTCCTGCAAATGGCTAAATACCAAACGGTGATTGTGCATGATTTGCTCTTTGCTGGCAACCTTCTTCGTTTTAGTAATCAAAGGTTCTACGTAGGTACGCAAAGCTTTTGCTTTAGCCAAAGTAGTTACGATACGTTTGTAAGTAAAAAGCTGACTGGCAAGATTGCTCAGTAACGCTTCTCTATGGGCTTTCTTCCGGCCCAGGTTGTTGATTTTGTCTCCGTGACGCATGACGATTTGTTTTGATGGCTATACCGTGTCAGGTATATAGCCCGATTATAAAAAAGGCCAGCCCACTGAAGTGGACTGGCTTATTGAAAGCTAGCTTATACTAATTCTTCTTTGTCTACACCTAGTTTGCTCAGATCCATGCCGAAGCTAAGACCACGTTCGTGTAATACTTGGTCAATTTCGCTCAAGCTTTTCTGACCAAAGTTGCGGAACTTCATCAGGTCTTCCTGTTCGTATTGTACCAGTTCGCTTAGGCTGTTGATTTTTGCAGCTTTCAGGCAATTGAAGGCACGTACGCTCAGATCCAAATCTTCTAACGGAGTCTTCAATACTTTACGCAGTTGCAGTGATTGCTCATCAACTACATCTTCTTTCTTTTCTTCTTTGCTGTCGAAAGTGATGTTTTCGTCGGTGATGATCATCAGGTGCTGAATCAAAATACGGCTGGCTTGCTTTACCGCATCTTCCGGATGAATGGTGCCATCCGTATTAACGTCCATGATCAGTTTCTCATAATCCGTACGTTGCTCCACACGGGTGTTTTCAACGCCGTATTTTACGTTTTTGATGGGGGTGAAAATAGCATCGATAGGAATGTATCCAAATGGAGCATCTTTCACTTTGTTATCTTCTGCAGGTACATAACCACGGCCTTTTCCAATATGAATTTCAATATCTATACGGGAAGTAGTATCCATTGTACAGATAAGCAGCTGTGGGTTCATGATGTCAAAATGCTGTAACGCATCACCAATCATTCCGGCAGTGAATTCTGTTTTATTCTTCAGGCTCAATACAACTTTCTCGTTGTGTACATCGCCTTCTACCGTTTTCTTAAACCGAACCTGTTTCAGGTTCAGGATCATTTCAGTTACGTCTTCCGTTACACCTTTCAGGGTAGCAAATTCATGGTCAGCACCATCTATCTTAATTCCAACGATAGCATAGCCTTCCAGCGAACTCAATAATACACGACGAAGTGCATTACCAATGGTAAGACCATAACCCGGCTCTAGTGGCTTGAATTCAAACTGGGCTTCAAACTCAGTTGACTTTTGCAACACAATTTTGTCCGGCTTCTGAAAATTTAAAATCGCCATTATGTTATTCGTTTTGTTTAAAGTTAAAAGTTTAAGGTGTAAAGTTTATTATGTGCAATAGGCTGACTATAAAAGCCAGCCTTCATGCAATTAATACTTATGTTATCTTAAACGTCTTAATATTTCTACTTAATTTTTTGTTTAAACTTTAGAGAGAAAGCTAAAGCGTATAATCGGCAACTTGCAGAAGAGTACACTTTAAACTTCAGACCCTGTATTTTAAACTTCAAAAATTACTTGCTATACAATTCCACAATCAGCTGCTCCCGGATGTTTTCAGGAACGCTTTCTCTTTCAGGATAAGAAATGAAAACACCTTTCTTTTCTCCTTCATTCCAGTCAATCCAGCTAAACTTGGGATTCTTACCACGAATGAAACTTAATACAGATTCATTGTGTTCACTTTTTGGTTTCAAACCAATGGTATCTCCTGGCTTTAGTTGATAAGAAGGGATGTTAACCACTTCGCCATTTACAGTGATATGCTTGTGGCTAACCAACTGACGGGCAGCTGGACGACTTGGAGCAATACCCATACGGAATACGATATTATCTAAACGAGCTTCCAGCAGTTTGATTAGGTTTTCACCAGTTGCACCTTTACGGCGACCTGCTTCTACGAATGTTTTGCGGAACTGACGCTCCAACACACCATAAGTGTATTTAGCTCTCTGTTTTTCCTTCAACTGCTGTGCATATTCACCTAGTTGTTTACGTTTGCGTTGAGCGCCATGAATACCTGGAGGATTGCTGTTTTTGCTCAGGTATTTTCCATTTCCTAAAATCGGCTCACCAAAAATGCGGCTGATTTTAGTTTTAGGGCCGGTATAACGTGCCATAATTGAATGTTAGATTTTTAAGTTCCCGCCAGTCATCTAAAAATCTTAAAAGTTTTATGACAGGCAGCTTTATATAATAAAAATTAAACTCTTCTCTTTTTAGGAGGACGACAACCATTGTGCGGAAGTGGTGTAACGTCTTTGATCATTGTTACTTCCAAACCACTGTTTGCCAACGAACGGATAGCACCTTCACGGCCAGAACCTGGACCTTTCACATACACATCTACTCTTTTCAATCCAGCTTCAATAGCTACACGGGCTGCATCGCCAGCAGCCATTTGTGCGGCATAGGGGGTGTTCTTTTTAGAACCACGGAAGCCCATTTTGCCAGCAGATGACCAGCTAATAACCTGTCCGCTTTTGTTGGTAAGACTAACAATGATGTTATTGAATGTAGCGCTAACATGTGCATCGCCACTAGCTTCAACCTTTACGATACGCTTTTTAGCGGCCGTCTTTTGGTTGTTTTGTTGATTTGCTTTTGCCATTTTTTTGGAGGTAATCTTTAATGTTTCAAAATCCTGCTCCTCCTGTTCTGCTTAAGAACAATCCAGAGCTATATAATACAAGCAAGATTCAAGACACAAGTTTCAAGCGGCTGGGAAACAAAAAACAGTAATTGTTAGTGTTCCCTTGTACTTCTTGAAACTTGCAACTTGTACCTTGTAATTGTTTATTTCTTAGGTGCCTTCTTCTTACCAGCAACTGTCTTACGTTTACCTTTACGGGTACGGCTATTGGTACGGGTACGTTGTCCACGAAGCGGAAGACCTTTACGATGGCGAAGACCACGGTAGCAAGCAATGTCCATCAGGCGTTTGATGTTCAGAGAAACTTCACTACGTAACTGACCTTCAACTTTAAATTCGTTAGTGATAGTGTTACGGATATGAGCTAACTCATCATCATTCCACTGATTTACTTTTTTGTTGAGATCGATACTACCTTTTTCAAGGATATATTTAGCAGTGCTGGGTCCAATACCGAAAATGTAGGTAAGACCGATTTCGCCACGCTTGTTTTTTGGTAAGTCTATGCCGGCAATACGAGCCATAATCTATGTGCTGTTTTCTTATTTACAATTGAATAAGGCTGATTGCATTGCAACCCGCCATTTTAAATTATCCCTGACGTTGCTTGAAGCGGGGATTTTTTTTGTTAACTACATACAGCTTGCCTTTGCGACGAACAATCTTGCAATCAGTGCTGCGTTTTTTAATGGATGCTCTTACTTTCATAATAAAAATTTCCGACGCCAAAAGCGCCAGGTAAATGGATTATTTATATCGGAAAATGATTCTGCCTTTGGTTAAGTCGTATGGACTCATCTCCACCCCAACTTTGTCGCCAGGCAAAATGCGGATATAGTGCATTCTCATTTTACCAGAAATTACGGCTAGTATCTCGTGTCCATTTTCTAGGCGAACCCGGAACATAGCATTTGATAAAGCTTCTACAATGGAACCATCTTGTTTAATGAGTGCTTGCTTCGACATACAAATTTTGGGAGCGCAAAAATAGTAGTTTGCACTCAATTAGAAGAAGAAATTTTGTATGTAGCTTTCTAAAATGGTCGAAGCGTCTTGATATTTTGTTAATAAACAAATTTTGTTTGAATATCAGGAGATGAAAGTAGGCGTTTTCAGTATTGAAAAGCAATTTTAGAAAAAAAATTTAGCCGTCCTATGTAAGGTCATTTATTTCAGCTTACAGGCCTAAGTTTAGGCCGGATGCTTTCCACATTTACCTCAAGACAGGGATTATGACAAGAATTGGATTGATATCAGATACGCATGGCTGGCTGGATCCTGCGGTTTATAAACACTTTGAAAAATGCGACGAAATATGGCATGGTGGTGATTTTGGCCCAGCTGCGATAGCAGATGAATTAGCCGCTTTTAAACCGCTACGTGGTGTATGGGGTAATATTGATGGGATGGATATTCGAAGCCGCTTTCCTGAAATGCTGGTTTTTACCTGTGAAGAAGTAAACGTATTAATACAGCATATAGGTGGCTACCCAAACCGGTATGCCCCGGGAGTGAAAGAAAAGATTATGGTCAATCAATCGCAGCTCTTTATCAGCGGGCATTCACACATTTTGAAAGTAATGTACGATACACAGCTGCAATGCCTCCACATGAATCCCGGCGCTGCTGGCAAGCATGGCTGGCACCAGATGCGAACACTGATTCGGTTTGCAATAGATGGCAAACAGATAAAAGATTGCGAGGTTATAGAATTAGGGAAAAGAAACAGCCTTTAGAAATAATCTAAAGGCTGTAATATTATATATAATAGTAGCAAAATTACATACGTAACCAAGGGCGACCAACAACTTCCCGGAAAGGCCATGGTGCTACCAGAAGAATAACTACTAACGCGATTGTAAAGAGTGCCAACGCTCTTTTGTGCTTAGTGGCATTAGGCAAAGCTTTGCGGCCAACACCTTTTCCAATAGTAATCAAGATGATTGCAATGATCATCCCTACCATATGCTCAACCGCCCAGAAACGCATGGCTTTGTCTTTCATTACAGCGCCGCCGTATTGCTGAAACAGGTTTAGACCTAGGCCACCAAAGAACCATTGATATAAGCCAATGAGTAGCGTGATGTGGGCGCAAATCATTAGGATAAGGCCAAGACTATTGTCGGTTTTCGTCCAGGGTTTGTTGGGGCTGCCGAGGTGGCGGGCAATGTTTACCACTAGTAAAATAAGGATAATCCAGCGGAGCCAATTGTGAGCAATTAATAAATATTCGTACATGATTTCTTCTGATTTCGGATGTGGTAAAAATAGGGCTTCAGGTTTATCTGTAAACCACTGAGCTCCATTTTTGATTTCGTACAAAATTAAATCCTGAAAAGCCCTTCGTAGTTACAAAAAAGCCCACCGGTTTGCACCGATGGGCTGGTATAAAGTACATGTAAAAAATTACTAGTTTCCGGCTTCGCCCTCTTCCAGTTTCTTTTTTAGAGCAGCTAAAGCACCCAAGTCGCCCAAAGTTGCTTTTTCTACTTTACCCTGAATTTTCTTCACTTCTTTTTTAGTCACTTCTACTTCAGCTTGTTTTTCTTTCTTCTCAGCTTCGTACGCTACTTGCTTAGCTTGTTCCCATATACGGCTGTGGCTAAGTACAATACGTTTTTCGTTGCGGTCGAATTCGATTACTACAAACTGTGCAGTTTCGTCGGCACCAATTTCCTTACCATCTTCCTTCATCAGGTGACGCTTAGGAACGAAGCCTTCGATACCGTATTGCAGAGAAACCAGCGCACCCTTATCATCCCTACGGATAACAGTTGCTTCGTGTACACTTCCAACAGGGAATACATCACCTAGGGTATTCCAAGGATCTTCTTCCAGTTGTTTGTGACCCAGTTGCAGTTTGCGGTTTTCTTTGTCGATATTCAGGATCATTACGTCGATCTTGTCGCCACTCTTCACGTATTCGCTAGGGTGGTTTAGACGCTTCATCCAGCTCAGGTCGCTAATGTGGATCATACCACCGATACCTGGTTCCAGCTCAACAAACACACCATACGGAGTGATGTTTTTAACGGTACCAGAGTGACGGCTATCCAGCGGGAATTTATCTTCAATGGTATTCCAAGGATCCTGAGTCAATTGTTTAATAGACAGGCTCATCTTGCGAGTGCCCTTATCAAGCGTTACAATCTTAGCTTCGTATTCGTCGCCCAGTTTGAAGAATTCCTTAGCGTTGATAGGCGTGTTAGCCCAGGTAATTTCACTTACGTGAACCAGACCTTCAACACCTGGCATAATTTCAAGGAAAGCACCGTAGTCTTCAATGTTTACTACTTTACCTTTCACTGTACCGCCTTCAACAATGTTTTCAGGCAGCACTTCCCAAGGATGAGGAGTAAGCTGTTTCAGACCCAGAGAGATACGTTTTTTGTCGTCGTCGAAATCCAGTACTACCACATTCAGGCGTTGGTCCAGTTTCAGGACTTCGCTTGGGTGGCTGATACGACCCCATGAAATATCGGTGATGTACAACAAGCCATCTAAACCGCCAAGGTCCATAAAGGCACCAAAGTCAGTGATGTTCTTGATAGTACCTTCCAGCACCTGGCCTTTTTCCAGTTTGCTCATAATCTCAGCACGTTGTGCTTCAATATCACTTTCAATTAGGGCCTTGTGGCTTACTACGGCATTCTTAATGGTTTCGTTAACCTTCACCACCTTAAATTCCATGGTTTTACCTACAAACTGATCGTAATCGGTAACAGGCTTCACATCGATCTGAGAACCTGGCAGGAAGGTTTCCATACCAAATACATCAACGATAAGACCACCTTTGGTTTTGCTAGTAATGGTACCGGTAACAATTTCACCAGTTTTGTGGCTGTCAACGATACGCTCCCATGCACGGGTAATACGAGCTTGTTTGCGGCTCAGGTGCAAATTACCCTGGCGGTCTTCTTTTTCAACCACCATTACTTCCACATCGTCACCTACCTGTATAGGAGCGTCACGGAATTCATTTAGGCTAATCAGACCATCGCTTTTAAAACCGATATTGATTACCGCATCGGTTTTTGTCATACCTACTACGTGACCGATAACCAGTTCGTTATCGGCTACCGTACGGAAGGTTTCATCGTAAACTTTGTCGTAACGATTGTGCTCGTCTTTGCTGTACGAAATCACATTGCGTTTGTCTACACTCCAGTCAAAGTCATCATGGGCAGCCGGCGTTTCAGGCACTGGCGGCTGAGCTTTCACTGGTTCTGCATTTTCCTCGATGGAAGCAAGGTTTTCCTGAACGTCTACTTCTGGAGCAACTTCGTTCTGAGGATTGGTAACGCCACCATCATCGGTGTTCACAAGTTCATTTGTTGTCGCAGCAGCCTGGGCACCATCCACATCGGATACTACCACAGTCTCTTGTGCATCTGCGTTTGGGTTAATGTTTATATTTTCTGCCATAAAAATCCCGGTTTTTGAATCGGGGCTGCAAAAGTAAGAAAAAGCAGTCTGTATACCAACCAGTTGTAAAAGCTTCAGTTTTCTTAACTTGATGTTAAGTGGCCTTACAACCCATTCCTTTCAACCGCAGCAATAAAGAGGGGTTAAGAATGCGGTTGTTAAAATGATTTTGCAAATGCTTATTCCCTATGTAATTAGGTTTACCACCGCATCCACTTCGCAGATTACTGAAAAAAAAAAACGGATTATGAAAGCAAAGTCAGCCCTGCTGTTTTTTACTTTTTACTTTTTACTTTTTACTTTTTCAATGGCTCAAAAATCTTACAACTACGACACTGCCTGGAAAAAGGTAGAAGCCTTTCAGCAGAAAGGCTTGCCCAAAAGTGCGTTGGAAGTAGTGAACCGCATTTATGCACAGGCCAAAGCCAACAAGGAAGAAGCCCAGCAGGTGAAAGCATTAGTGTATCAAAGCCAACTCACCCAGCAAACTGGGGAAGACATTTGGCAGAAGAATATTAGTCTATTCGAAAAAGGAGCGGCCACCGCTGCTGAACCGGTAAAGCAAATCCTGAATAGCATTACTGCAGATTTATACTATAGCTATTTTCAGCAACAACGCTACCGCATTTATAACCGCACTAATACTACCGACTTTAAAAAAGATGATCCTGCCACTTGGACAATACAGGATTTTCATAAAAAGATTACGGAACTATACGGGGCTAGCCTGCAAAACGAAAAGCTGCTACAGCAAACATCTTTGGCCAAATATGATCCCATTAT
>CAXTDG010000151.1:0-8977 GCA_964242675.1 uncultured Chitinophagaceae bacterium | reverse complement strand
AGGTAACGGTGCCCCGCTTTAGCTCCTGCCGAATAAAAAGGCCGGAGTCAGTAGCGGCTGCCGTTTCCCGAACGCCGAGGCCATGAAATTTGCTTTGCACAAAATACCCCTTGTAAATGCCGCCTTTATAGGAGATGGTTCCGTTGCCCTGGTACTGCCACTGGTTGATCATACCCGTGTACACGTCGCCGAATTTATTGGTCACTTCGTAATAGCCATCACAATTGCCTGTGTATAAAAAATCGAAAGCCGATTTGGGTTGCAGCAATTTGAAAGTGCGGCCGGTATCCCTGCTAATAATCGTCATTTGGGTAATCATGCCGTTTTCAATAATCATGGAGGTGATTTGTCGCTGATGATTGTCCACCAGCGTAGTGGTTTCCGTACTCATAGCAACCGGCACACCTGCTTTCAAAACACCTGTAAATTCTATATCCCTGCTTTTACAAGCGCCTTTCCCTTCGGGCAGTCCATCCTTTATTTCACCCTGGTATTCCCCCTGGTCAAAAGTCAGTCCCTTCTCCGTCCATGATTTTGTTTTGCCGTTGCCCGAAGTTCTGGTGATATTGTAGGTTTTATCATACGGGTAGGGCCAGGTTTTGCCAACATCCTGCTGCATGTACGATTCATCGAACCGGTACATATTGCCCACCTTGTATATAGCTTTGTTTTTATACCAGTCAGAGGGGGTTTCCATTTCTTCCCAGCATTTCAGCATGGTGCGTTTGCCTTTTACAAAAACACCATATTTAAAAATGCCGGCATCGCTTACACTATCTACCCGGTTGCCGGTGCCTGCTCGTTTGCCATAAAAAGTACCGGTGCCGTGGGGTTCACCATTTAAAAAGCTGCCTTTGTAAATACCGTTGGCTAGTTGCATTTCGCCGGTACCATTATCGCAATTGCCGGAAATACACTGGCTGATGACGGCCTGGTGAATGCTTAACAAAAACAGCATGATGATGGAGGAACGGGCAAAGATTTTCTTTTTCATAAGGGTAGGTACAGCAATGGGCTACACGAATCGTTGGGATATACATGTAGAGACAAACCCGTTTCAAAAAGTTGTGCGGTGTTTGGCTCCTACAAAACCATAGGTGGCCCATTGTCTGCAACATGGTAAGTGAGGATAATTACCGGGGTAAGAGTGAGGCAGCTATAAGTTTCGCACTTAGAGTGCATTGCCTTATTATGTTTGGGTTATGTAAGGCCAATTATATGTATTTAAACGCTGTAAAAACGGACCATACGAATGATGAAGATAGCCACCTACAATGTAAACGGAATTAGTGCACGCCTGCCCGTATTACTCAAATGGCTGCAGGAAACGGCGCCGGATGTAGCCTGCCTGCAAGAGCTAAAAGCACCCCAGGAGAAGTTTCCAGAGCAGGCCCTTTTGGATGCAGGGTATTATGCCGTTTGGCACGGCGAGAAAAGCTGGAATGGTGTAGCCATACTGGCCCGCCATACCAAGCCGGAGGAAGTAAGAAAAGGCATTCCCGGAAATGAAGATGATACGCATAGCCGCTATATAGAAGCGGTTGTAAATGGGGTGTTGGTAGGCTGCCTGTACTTGCCGAATGGCAACCCGGCCCCAGGCCCAAAACTCGATTATAAAATGCGCTGGCTCCAACATTTTACAGCGCATGCTGCTGGCTTGCTTGCCAGCAATACACCAGCGGTATTAACCGGAGATTATAATGTAATACCCACCGAAAAGGACGTGTATAAACCGGAGCGTTGGGTAGAAGATGCTTTGTTTCGGCCAGAAGTGCGGCAGGCTTTTAAAACCATTGTAAAGCAAGGCTGGACGGATGCCATCCGCAAGCTGCACCCCACAGAAACCATTTATACCTACTACGATTATTTCCGCAATGCCTATGGCCGTAATGCAGGCTTGCGGATCGATCATTTTTTACTGAGTCCACACCTGAATGGCCGCCTGACTGCTGCCGGTACAGACCATGCGGTAAGAGGATGGGAAAAATCAAGCGATCATGTACCGGTTTGGATTGAACTGGCAGATGTGTAAAAGGGTAGTGGAAGCTAATATTTCTAGTGCATCAGTCTTACTTGTTTTCGATCATCATGCTGTTTGTAAAACATAAGCTTCTTAGAATATTTAATAATGCCCCGGAGAAGCTACCTGAAAAAGGTAGCCTCTCCGGGGCATTAAATACATATTGAAAGCTATTTTCTACAAACAGGTTACGCCGCTGGCGTATGAAACAGTAATTAAACCCTCTATTTCTTACGAACACCTGTGGTGAGGCAATGCCTCTTATGAAAATTCGGTGTTTATGCTTAAAGAGTAGGTAATCTCATAACTCAACACAGCAGTGTAGCTTTTCTTATTGCTGTGGTAATCCATAACCGTTTTTGATGGCTCCTTTAGATTTACTAATAATCAGGGAAGGAAGTGCATAGTAATATCGGGGCGGATCGCCTGCAGACGTTATTCCTGAAAGTATATTTCTTTGATAGACGGCAGCGGCGGTGACAAGGTCTATTCCCCAATTGGTTTTTGTATAACCGGCAGCAACCAGGGCCGTAGCTTCAGCACTGGCCGGGTTAATATAGCGGAACAATCCCTGTATGGCCAAGTTATGATTTGTGCCAACTACCTTGCTGGCGATAGCCGGAATTGTAATGTAATTGAATTGCCCTCTCCATGCCGGATAGGCGGCCGGGTTCGCAACCGTATCTGCAGGCGCACAATCGTACGTCAGCGGATTGGTTAATGCCACCTTTTTGATCCAGATATAGGCGGGCATCACATTACCATTCGGAAACAGGTGATATCCCTGCGCATTGAGGTCGCTGACCAGGGTGGCCATTTCCTGTTTTACAGCAATAGCTTTTTCAGAAAATGTACCCGAACGTATCATATCCCAGCGACGCTGCCCTTCCCCCAGCAGTTCCAGCTTACGTTCCTGGAGTATAGCATCTTTTAATGCCTGGCCGGACACGTTGATGTTATGGAGCGTATTGCCAAATGCCCTGGCCCGTACCTGATTAACTAAGGTAATGGCATCAGCTTCGCCCAATTCGGCTTTCACTTCGGCAAGCATTAAAATAACGTCTGCCATTCGTAATATAGGCCAGTTTATACCGGAGTTTCTTTGCGCTGCAACATAGGGAGGGTTCATACGGTTCTCATCCCACTTATTAGTTGCTATACCTCCGTCACTTTTACTGCCTGGCACAAATCTGATCATTTTCTCATTACCATCTCCGTTGCTAGCTGTAACGGTTGCACTTACATCTCTACGGTGGTCACCACTTTCATATTCACCATAATAAACGGTTGGAACAATGCGAAGGGCGCCGAAAGTTTTGGTTGGAGCGGCGTTGGAACTACCGCCATCTGATGGCCGGCCAAAAGCATACGGATATTCGCTGGTAGTTGTAAGCGTTCCACCCTGAAAATTACCTATTTCAAACAGGGACTCCGGGCTTGTCTGTAAATCTGCAAAATATTGAAAATGACGCTGGAATGGGTTATTAGCATAAGTCCTTCCGTCGGTGATGATTAGGCCACTTGCACCTTTATTGGTGATAGCATTCTGGAACCAGGTTTTGGCCGTTTGGTAGTAGGTAAGATAATCCATACGTCTTGCATATACGCAGCCATTTGCTTCACTACCTTTTTTGGTGAATTTTACATTACCGTATAAATCGGAAATATCAGTGCGAATCGTTTGGTATCCGCCTGAATAAAGTGCCAGTTCTCCAATGAGTGCATCACAGAATGTTCTGGACATACGCTCTGGCCCCACACCACTAGTTCCTATTGGGTACATTAGGGGCTCAGCTTTTTGCAGAGAACTAATCAAATTGTCATAAATGTCAAACCGGGATGATAACTTGTAATCGGTAACAACTGTGTTTTCGTATCCGTAAGGAACATCACCAAAATGCTGTATCAGTTGAAAATAACAGAAGGCCCGCATGGTTGTCGCTTCGCCGTAAAGTTGTGTCCAGTCTGTGGCTTTGTTGGCAGCCACATCTGCTTTGTATTCATCTTTTGCAGCAATGATATTGGCTAACCTACTTGCCAGCGCAAGCGTTTGATAAAGGGAGTTAAATCCTGGTGCGGCATAATCAACCGGTAATAACTCAGTACGCAATTGAGCATTCAGGTTATTAGTGGAGCCATCCTCGGGATAATATTCCGCATCTGACCCTACCGGATCATTCCATCTGTAGCTACCCATGATACAGTTCTGCCGATAATTTGCATAACACCAGGACAGTGCTTTAAATGTTTCGGTTGTGGTAGATGTTACAAAGTTGTCATCTACACTGGATGGTGATGAAACATCCAAAAAGTTCTTTTTACAGTTGGCAAAACAGAGGCAAACTGCAATTACTGCTAAGTATCTGAAGAAATATTTCATCTTATTTACTTTTTAAATTTTAGAAATTAAGATTTATACCAACCACAAACGAACGTGGACGTGGGTAAGCCCCAAAATCAAGCCCCGTGGTTGGATAAGTGGAACTGTTTGCATTATCGTTTACGCTCACTTCCGGATCAAGCCCGCTGTACTTGGTTAAAGTGAACAGGTTGTAAACGCTGCCATATATACGAAGGCTGCTCACCCTTATTTTTGAAAGCACATTTTTGGGTACGGTATATCCTAAAGTAGCAGTATTCAGGCGAAGAAAAGAACCCTTCTCAATACCCAATGTGGATGCAATACCAGTCTCGCTATAGGCTAACGGTAAAGTAGCGCCGGCGTTTGCCGCATTCAATTCATCCGGTGTTCTTAAACGTACTAACTGCCCTTTAACCACATCGTAAATTTTATAGCCATCGTTCAAGATAGCTAGCTTATTTTCATAAACTCCTGCTTCTTTGGGCCCGTAAAGAGAAGCCAGCTTATTGGCATTATAAATATCGTTACCCAATATGTAATTGAAGTTCAGCATCAAATCGAAGTTTTTATAACCTGCATTAGCCGTAAAACCACCTGTAATTTTGGGAGTAGTGCTTCCAATAACGGAAAGGTCATTATCATCAATTTTACCGTCGCCATTCAAGTCTTTATACTTGGCCATTCCCGGATAGGCATTTTGACCTGTAGGTCGGTCAGTACCGGTAACAAGTCCGTGCATCACACCTGCAATAGCACTGGTAACATCCGGCACGCCTGACTTTAGTGTATATAAACCATTATTATAATTAAAATCAGCAGGGGTATAATAACCATTATATGTTAGCCCACGCACCAAACCAACAGAGCGGCCAGGCACAAGGAGATAATCAGAAGCCGGGTAAGTGGCAGTACCTGCCCATGCCGATCCATAAAGCGGGTTTACATTGTCGGCAAGTCTGTCTACATTGTTTTTGTTGAAAGTAATATTGCCCCCCACAGTCACTCTCCAATCTTTGCTTTGTATAACCCTGCTAGAAAGGGCTAACTCGACACCTTTATTACTGGTTTGCCCAACATTGGCAAGCGTTGAGGTAAAGCCCGATATGGGCGGGATAGTGGTGTTCAGCAACAAATCTTTAGTAGTATTCCAGTATACATCAACTGTTCCCGACAATACACCACCGAACAAGGTAAAATCAGTACCAATGTCACGTGTAATGGTCGTTTCCCATTTTAAGTCAGGGTTGGCCAGGATGGAAGGTGTTGATAATCCATAAGCAGGAAGCAATGTGTGATTGATATCATACTGTGCCCTTGTATCACTTACAGAACCCCAGTTTTGTGCGAAAGAATTTGCAGCAATGTTGTTATTACCAACTGCACCGTAAGCTGCTCTAAATTTCAGATCGTCTAACCAGCTAACATCTTTCAGAAAAGATTCCTGTGATGCCCGCCATGCCAACGCCGCAGCTGGGAAATATCCCCAGCGGTTATTTTGTGTAAATTTGGAAGAGGCATCTGCACGAAAGGTTCCGGTAAACAAATATTTGTCCATGTAAGAATAGAGCACACGGCCAAAATAAGAGGTAAGACGGTCGGGGAAACTTACATTTGAAGAAAATGTAGCAGTTCCAATTGGGGCGGGAGTAAATTGATTTATCTGGCCAAAAGCATTGTCTTTAGTAAAGTTTGACGGAAAGTGATTTGCCTGTATGGATATGCTGGTACCACCTGAATTAAAAAATTCGCTACCTGCTAATACATTAAATTTATGGTCCTTGTTAATATTAAATTCATACGCTAAGGTATTTGCCCAGCGCAGGCCCCAGCTATCGTTTTTACGGTAGTCAGCATCGCCCGCAAATGATTTTTTGCCGGTAGCATCATCAATATAACTTCTATAAATAGCACCAGACCAATATCTGCGTTGTCCCCAAGAACCATTTCCGCTAAAATCGGTGTGGTAGGTCAATCCTTTTATGATTACCCAGTTTAAAGATGCTATACCAACAAAATTTGAGGAAGCGGTAAGGGGGTCGTAATCGGCGGCACGAGATGCAGGACTGTAGTTGTCCCACAAAGAATTTTTGCCATATTGTGATATGTTGTTGCTTGCTGTAAGCGCAGATAGATCACCTAAAATATGGTTGGTTGCAATAGGGCGAAAGCGGTAGGCCGAAGACAGTATAGATCCACTTCCGCTGCTAGTTCCTTCATCGCCAAGTGTCTGGGTGTTTGCATAACGGGTATTAATGTCAAACGTTATATTGTTAGCTAACTTTTGGGTAAGTTTAAAGGAAGCGGTTGCACGTTTTTGATAGGATTGTATTTTCATCCCCTGATCATCACTATAGGTAGCAGAGAATAATATTTTGGTTTTATCTGTGCCACTTGCAATGGTGAGGGCATGGTTAGATGAGACCGACTTTTTATATACTTGCCTTTGAATGTCGTCTGTTGCCAGATTACGATAACTCTCTATGCCTCCGGTATTGTTACCTAAATTTGTACCCAGGCCATATAATTGCTCGAAAGGAGTTCGGTAAGCTACTGCGTTGGCGGCAGCGTTGGCCCATACATATCTCAGATAATCGTAAGGGGCCAAAGCTTGTAAATATCTGGCTGGTGTGTTGATCCTGATATAGTCGTTGAAGCTGATGGTGGTTCTACCAGACTTTCCTGATTTTGTAGTAACAAGCACCACACCGTTAGCTCCCCGGGAGCCATAGATGGCTGCTGATGAAGCGTCTTTCAGTACATCTACACTTTCTACCTGGTCACTGGGTATGTCGTTTAAATTGCCCGGAACACCATCAATGAGCACCAAAGCCTGGTTGCCCTGTGATATGGAGGTTCCGCCACGCACCCGGATATTGACGGCACCACCAGGGCGGCCGTCCTGGGTGGTAATATTTACGCCGGGCAATTTACCCTGCATGGCTACTGCTATATTAGGCACCGGTACAGCAACGATATCTTTTCCACTTACAGAAGCTACAGCACCGGTTAAATCACGTCTTTTCACACTGCCATATCCAATTACTACTACATCGTTCAGGCTTTTATTGGCCTCTTTCAGCGACACGTCAAGCGTTGTTTGATTACCGATTTTAATTTCACTGTTGGTATATCCTACAAAGGAGAATACAAGGGTGCCATCCATACTACTAACCTTTACGGTATAATGGCCCTTTATATCAGTAACAGTTCCATTTTGCGTGCCCTTAAAATTTACACTTACGCCGGACAAGGCTTCCCCCTGTTCGTTACGAACCGTGCCACTCACTGTCTTAGCGGCGTTTTGTGCAAAAACCTGCGGGAATAAGGCCAAGAAAAAGAAAAAACTGAAGAGAAAGCGATAATTAAAGATCCCGATTTTTTGCTGCCTACGATTTACATCGAACAACAATTGGTTGAAGAAGTTCATAAATAATTTTGGTTAATAAAAGGGGCAAGAAAGAAAACGGACCTATGACAAATGCTGTTCAGGCATTTTCTATAATAAGAATGGCGGCGCTACTCTGAACCGTGTTAGGTTTCTTACATTAATATACCCGGTTGTAAAAGTAGATTAGAATCGATTGAACATAGTGAGATATGATCAGACACTTTTTCCTGCCATCTGCTTCTGCAAAAAAAGCAGTGTTTCAGGAAAATAATATTGAACAATACATTCTAACCTATTAGTTTAAAGTATAAAACTGTGTCGTAAAAATGCGGTGACAAATAAATTGGTTATGATTATCCGGATGATCCGCTTTTGAAATCGTAAATATTAAACAAGCAATCTTTTTCATTTGGCAGTCAGTTAAAGGTTAGCAATCGGCTTGGTTGTTAGAAGCCAGCGAAAAAATACCATCACATAACTAACATTTTTTCAAAAAAATTTGCGATAAATTTATGCAAACGATTGCATTAAGACACTTTTTAATCACTTTGTTTATTGAAGATCTGTGCAAGACTTAAGATGCTTTTACGTGTATGTCTCTAAAAGTACAGCTTTGGTCTACTTTTAAATCGTACTATTTTCAGAAGAGCTTACAAATATGATTTTCTTGGGATTTCTTAGAGGCAAAGTAAGAATAGGAGAAAGCGAATCAAACACTCGTTTCAATAGTTAGTTTGGTGAACGATTTGGTAGTGCCTCAAATTGAATTCTCAAACACCTGTCGGCTTTTCAAATCATTAATCAGCAGATCCCTTCCCGTACTTCAGTCGGGAAGGGATCTGCTCTTGCTAAAGCGTGAGCCCGGATGATAGAAGAGGCGGTTACATTCTAACGGAATTGTATAGAGAACTTTTCACGAAAACAAAAGTATTTCAAACTGATACACTGCTTCTTCTCTTGATTCCTGTTGGATTTTTATAAAAACCAAATTTGGATTCTTAAAAACCAATGAAGGATTGATAAAAACCAACGAGGAATTCACAAAAACCAACGAGGAATTTGTAAAAACCAATGAAGGATTCACAAAAACCAATGAGGAATTTGTAAAAACCAATGAGGGATTCACAAAAACCAATGAGGGATTCACAAAAACCAATGAAGGATTTGTAAAAACCAATGAAGGAGTTTACAGAAAACTCTTTGGTTG
>CAXTDG010000150.1:7353-8992 GCA_964242675.1 uncultured Chitinophagaceae bacterium | reverse complement strand
CCTGTTAGTGGAGTTGATTACACTTCGTTACAGACGGCTCATGATGCTTCTGCTGCTGGTGATACTATTATGCTGATGCCAGGTGCAGGTGCTGCTGCAACCTTCACAAAAAGAGTAGTGGTTATAGGGCCAGGTTACTTTTTAGACCCTGCGAATACCACTTACCCGGGCAATGCCGGATTACAGGCTAATCCCAATAACACTGCTCCAGGAATTATTACTTTCAGTACGGGTTCTTCCAATACACAGGTGCTGGGCTGTGTGCTAAATGGAGCCACCTTCAACGATGCTAATCTGACTGGTGTTACTCTCAAACGTTGCTTTTTTGCTTATAGCAATTTGATCACTTTTAGTGCAAATGCCAGTAATGTTACTTTTCAACAATGTGTACTCAGTTATAATATTTATAATACTTCTTCTACTGTTGTAGTTACGAATCTCTCCTTTTTAAACTGCCTTTTCGATATAAATAGCTATTTCACCTTTAGCGGAACTACATCAGGACTAGTGAATAACTGTATTTTCGCCGGTACAGGCGTGCAAACTTTCGCATCTGGTGCTTGGCAAATTCAAAATAGTATTAGCCAGTCTAGTTTTTCAGGAACCAATATGGTTTTCAACAATAACGTTGGTACCAATACTCAGTTCCCTACGGGCAATGGCAACCAACAAAACAAACCCTGGAATACTATCTTCAACCTTACTGGTAGTTACGATGGCAAGTACGCTTTAAAAGCTGGCAGCCCGGCCATTGGTGCAGGCGTTAGTGGGATTGATGCAGGCATCTTTGGCGGATCAACGCCTTATCGTTTATCTGGCATTCCTTCAGTGCCTACAATCTATGCTCTTACCAGTCCGCAGGGTACTACGCCTGCTGGCAATAGTGTACAGATCAACCTAAGCACCCGCAGCAACAACTAAGCATCAGGCATTTTATTTCATCATCTTTTAAATGCTTTGTATGAAGTTTTTTATAAGAGTTGCCTGCCTGTGTGCTATTGGGTTGCTAGGTACTTTTTGTGCCATAGCCCAGCCTAATATTGCCCGTGTAGAATACTATGTAGACACTGACCCTGGCTATGGGAATGGTACTGTCATACCCACTAGCACAGGAACCGATTTCGCCAACCTTTCCTTTACACTAAATACTACTTCACTCAGCAATGGCGTACACATTGTGGGCGTAAGAACACGTGACGCTAATGGTGCCTGGAGCCATGATAATAAATGGCTATTTGCAAAATTGGGTACGGCTAATTCCGACGGTGTTGTACCTACTATTTCAAGAGTTGAATATTATATTGATACTGATCCCGGCTACGGAAATGGAACGGCTATCTCAACTGGCGGAACTGGTACTGATTTTCCTAATATGTATTTTAATTTATATATAAGTTCACTTAGCAACGGCGTACACATTGTGGGGGTTCGTACCCGTGATGCCAATGGTGCCTGGAGCCACGATAATAAATGGTTGTTTGCTAAGTTAGGCGCTACCGGTTCCGAAGGACCGGTACCCGCTATTGCAAGGGTAGAATATTACCTGGATACGGATCCTGGTTACGGAAATGGTACCGCAATATCTACAAACGGTACCGGCCCTGACTTTCCACACCTGCCACTTAATTCAGACATTACC
>CAXTDG010000150.1:0-7343 GCA_964242675.1 uncultured Chitinophagaceae bacterium | reverse complement strand
GTATATATGGTATGCCAACGAAACGCTTATCGGTACCGGCACTGCTTTTCCAAACCTGTCGTTTAATTTAGATATTACCTCATTGAGTAATGGCGTACACATTGCCGGAGTGCGTAGCAAAGATGCCAACGGTGCCTGGAGCCACGATAACAAATGGCTTTTCGCTAAGCTGGGTTCTACGGGTTCCGAAGGGCCTTTGCCCGCTATTGCAAGAGTAGAGTATTATGTAAATACCGACCCCGGCTATGGCAACGGTACGCCGGTAACTACTACTGGCACTACTACAGATGCCAGCGGTTCATTTACCCTCAATATTGCTGGTTTTGCAACAGGCGTTACAATTGTGGGTGTACGCACTAAAGATGCAAATGGCGCCTGGAGCCATGATAACAAATGGCTTTTTGCCAAAGTGCCTGCTGATAATACGCCTCCCAACCTGGCCCGACTAGAGTATTACCTCGATACCGATCCCGGGTACGGCAGGGCTATCCCGGTTGCCATTAATCCGGTAAATAATCTTACGGCTATGATTAATGCCAATATTACCGGGTTAAGCACCGGCAAGCATAAGATATACTATCGTAGTCGGGATGCTAATGGTGCCTGGAGCCATGATAATGTAGATAGCTTTACTATTTCTCCTTACAATTCGGCACCAGCTATTGTGGTTAATAGTGCTACTGCACCAACTACCTTGTGTGCAAGAGATAGCTTTAGCATTGGCTACCAGGCTACAGGTACGTATGCAGCTAATAATGTATTTAATGCGGAACTGAGCAACGCCGATGGAAGTTTCCCAACTACACCCGTTATTATTGGTTCGGTGAGCGGCAATGCAGCGGGAGGCATTATAAAATGTAGCCTGCCAGCTCATTCGCCTGAAGGCACAGCCTATAAGGTCAGAGTAAGCAGTACAAGCAATGTGGTTACTGGTATTGCTGGCCTGGCAATGCTCACTATCCACGACCGGCCTTATGCACAAACCATCACCGGGCTAAATCAGGTAAACGGTACTTACACCTGGCCCTACACCGTACCCACCGCTACCGGCAGCAGCTGGAGCTGGCTGGTGACTAGCGGTACACAAAGCAGTGGTGGTAACACCAACAGCACTACTATTACTTGGGCACAACCTGCTACTCCATCTGTCGCAGGTAAAATAAACGTAATAGAAACAAACCAATATGGTTGTGTAGGCGATACCAGTACATTGAGCCTTACTATTTACAAACTCCGTATTGGCAACACCATAGCTACCAGCGCCTGCAAAGGTTTTGGGGTAACTATTGGGGTAAATGCCGATGGTGCTTATTACGCTGGCAATACGTACACGGCACAATTGAGCGATGCTTCCGGATCCTTTGCTTCGCCAACGGTTATTGGTAGTACTACGCTTGTAGGAAATGGTGTAGGACAAACGGCTTCTATCACTGCTATCATCCCGCAGGGCATATCTAATGGTACAGGTTATAAAGTACGAATAGTAAGCAGCATCCCGGCATTCACCGGTGATATGTCGGCTGCCATTAGCATTATTAAACCAGATGTGGGTGCCGACATTACCCGAAGCAAATGCCCTGGTTTTGGCTACAATCTACAACAGGATTATACCGATGCTGCACTTACTTATACTTACTTCACCCAGGCCTTCGGTGTACTGCCTAATCCTGCAAATGTAGATGCCGGAACCTACCAGGTAATAGGCACCAACAGCATTGGCTGTGCCGACACAGCTACCATTACCATAACCAATTATCCTAAGCCAGATATTGGCCCGGATAAAACCATCAGCAAATGCCCCGGCGAAACGGTTGACCTTACCAGCTTATACACAACTACAGGACTTGCAGTTAGCTGGAACACAACTACTCCCTCGGCACAACTGGTTCCTGGTATTTATCGCCTGATAGTAACCAACAGCAACGGCTGTATGGATACGGCTTTTGCAACGGTTAGTAATTATTTGAAGCCAGATTTGGGGGCTGATAAAACAGTAAGTAAATGTGCTGTGGATGCAGTTGATCTTACAACGTTTTTTAATACTACCGGTCTCAACACTAATTGGAATGTTAGCAATCCTTCAGCCGTTTACACACCGGGTACTTACCAGTTAATAGTGACTAACAGCAACGGCTGTAAAGACACCGCATTGGTAGTGGTAAGCAATTATCCAAAGCCTGATCTTGGCCCCGATAAAACGGTAACTACAGCCTGCACAGGTGGTACTTATGATCTTACCATGGTGTTTACTACAACCGGCCTCATTACAACTTGGAGTACTAGTACGCCTACTACTGCAACGGTAGGTATTTACCAGCTAATTGTAACCAACAACAACGGCTGTAAAGATACGGCCAGCGTAACGGTAAATAACACCCCCATTACCGATGTGCCTACTGTAGCCAACACCAAACTGGCCAACCGGGAATGCACCACTGCTGATGGCTGGACGCACTACTACTACGATAACGGAACACCTGCCGATAACAGCGACGATATTCGCCTGCTTAGCCTGAAGAAGAATGGTCAGAACATTGGAACCATTGGCGATGGCACCTTCCAGGTGAAGGTGGCTGCTACAACCGGTGCAGGTAGCAATGCTGCTGTTTCGGTTAGTAACCCACTATTAGCAAGTACCTTCTGGAGCATGAACCGCTATTGGAGTGTAACGTCTACACAGCAGCCTGTTGCCAATGTTGGTGTGCGGTTTTACTACAACACGCAAGACCTGACCGACGTAAATGGTAGCTACCCAATGGGGCCAGTTAATCATAGCCAATTGGTGCTGTACAAAACGGATGGCAACCCCGACCCGACTACTAATTGGGCAGGTGCCACACAAGCAAGGCTCTATATGAATGGCGTTGTGCCTACTACTTCGTCATGGGTTTATACTGGCTTAGGCAATGGTATCCATCAAGCCGAGTTTGAAGTGACCAGCTTTAGCGGGGGCGGAGCCGGTGCTACACAAGGTGGTACGCTACCTATTTCCCTGCTGCGGTTTGCAGCTACGGGTAAAGACTATACTGCGTACCTGAACTGGGCTACCAGCAGCGAAACCAACAGCCTTCGCTTCCTTGTTGCCCGCAGCCTCGATGGCAGCCACTTTACCCCGGTGGGCAGCGTAAATGCTGCCGGGCAAAGTACCACCACCCGTACTTATAGTTTCACCGACGATCTTAGTCGCATCCTCAACGGCCCTGCTACGGTGTACTACCGCCTGCTAATGCTGGATTATAACTACGACCAAAAAGCCAGCCCGATAGTAACGGTAAAACTTGGCGATGCTAAAGCGGCTCTCAGCTTGCTTTACAACCCCGTACAGAGCGAAGCCGTATTGCATTACCAAAGTCTGCGAACCGAGTCTGTAGCCATCCGCCTGATAGATGCTACCGGACGTACGGTAGTGCAACTAAATAAAGCGGCCATTACCGGTGATAATCAATATCGCCTACCCACAGCAACGCTTGCCAAAGGTATTTACAAAATAGTGCTCACTGGCAGCGGCCAACCCCTTACTCTTAGCGTGATGAAAGAATAACCACTCCTCTTTCCCCCTTAAAACAACAAAGGCTGTCCGTAAAAGGACGGCCTTTGCTTATCAATTAAATATGTTACTATGAAATGGTTTTCTGTTTTTTATATTCACATTCATTAACCCCCTTATTACTAATGAAATTTCGTTTTAAAAAAAAGTTGTTCATAAATAGTAGGCACATTATTCAAGTATTACTATTATTAGTTGCACAAAGTTCTACTGCACAGTGTCCTGGCCCAGAAGAAATTAGTGCCAGCCGAAATCCACATTTATTAAAAGATATTAATCCTTGTGCTGGTAGTAGCAACCCTAATTATATTGTAAAAGCAGGTAACTACACCTTTTTTAATGCACTAAATGGCATTAGTAACGATGCTGGCCTATACCGTTCTGACGGAACAGATACTGGAACGATTAAATTAAATCTGGTATCGCCGGGTTTCATATCTACTAAAGCTGACTTTATTACTCCCCTAGGAAATAAAGTGATTTTTGTAGGAGATAACTACGATAGCTATTACGAAATATGGGTAAGTGATGGCACACAGGCCGGCACTATAGGGCTGGAAAACTTTGTGCCGCCGGGCGGGCAAATGTATACGGCTCCTATAGCAATGGGTAATTATGTATATTACACAGTACATACAAGTACTGGTAAAATACAACTCAGACGTACAGATGGTACGGCTGCTGGCACTACATTGGTAAAAGAATTTGATACAGATAATAGTGGAAGCTTTGGTATTTACTTGCCACAAGTGATGAACAATACTTTGTACTTCGACTATTATTCGCCAATCAATTATAATGACCAGATATGGAAGAGTGATGGAACTTCTGCCGGTACGCAACTAGTAAAAATTCTGCCCGATACGCTGGGGCTTGCGAGTTACTTTATGCCTTCAGGGAGCAATCTTTATTTTACGGTGGTTGGCACACACGACGAGTTATGGAAAACGGACGGCAGTACCACAGGCACCGTTATGATAAAAACTATTAATCCAACAGGTACGGCAGGGAACACTATTTATCCTAGTTATATTGCCTTTAATGACGGTAATACTTACAAGTTGATACTTTCTTTAAACGATGAGATAAGCGGTAAAGAACCCTGGATAACAGATGGTACATCGTCAGGTACTCATCTTATTACAGACATTTACACAGGAGCATCAGGTTCCAATCCTTTGAATTATATATTACTAGGTGGAAAGGTATATTTTTCGGCAAGTAATGCTACTAATGGAAACGAACTATGGAGTACAGACGGAACTAGCTGTAACCTTTTTTCTGATATTGCTGTAGGTGCAACTTCTTCAAATCCAGGTCCATTTATCAATTGTGAAGGAAGATTGTTTTTTGCTGCCACTATCAACAATGCTGGTGCAGAGCTTTGGACAACTGATGGAATCAGCACAAACACAGCGATGGTAAAGGATATATCCGTAGGCTCAACGAGTTCTTCGCCTTACAATTTTTGTGGTACTACTTATCCTTTATATTTTTCTGCAACTACACCTGTCGGCGGAAGGGAACTGTATAAAATAGAAGCTCTTGACAAATTGTGGGTGGGAGGCGTAGGAAGTAGCTGGAACGCTAGTGCCAACTGGTCGCCGACAGGAGTACCGACCACAAACGACAAAGTGTTGATACCACAAAGTTCCACCTCACAAGGGGTGCCGAATATAATTTTAAATGCTTCAGGAGTGGCCAAAAAAATATGGGTAAACAACGGTAATCTAACTATACCTGCAGGTATGCAACTTATAGTTCATTAGTTGTATCAATAAATACGAGTTTGGAGTTACTCAACTAAGTGGCAACAGTTCTGCTTCTGAAAAATTTTTGTTGCCAACATTGGCAACAGCATTATGGCAACAAAAAAATCGTTGCCGCCTTTCTGTTGCCACGTTGTGAAAAAATAAAGCCCGGACAAATGCCCGGGTTTTTTAGAAAAGTTTTGTAATAGCTTTAAAGCCTTACTGTAGCCGTATTTATCGGTTAGAAAAATGCACTAATGCAAAACGGCAAATTGAACACCGGTAGCAACCGTTACAAATCCATTAGGGCCCTCTACTCTTAACGAGTAACAACTGGCATTTGCCTGAACAGCAACGGTATGTCGTACAATAACAGCAGAACTAGCAGAAGGTACTACCCCGCCTGACCAGGTAGAAGGACTATCCCAGTTGCCATTGCTGATGGACATAAAACCTGCGCTGGTAATATTTAGTTTCCAGAGGTCATTCAGCGTGTTAATAGGACTGTTGCCTCCAAAAAGCCAGAAGTTCCCGGAAGCATCTGTCCAGGTGACACCTATAGCTCTTGCACCTGGCTTGTTAGCTATTCCTGCTGTGCCCATAGCGCCATACACTCCTGGTTTGTCTATTGTACTATCTCCTTTTACCCATGTCCATTGGTTTGCCAATAGGTCGTACTTCCAAAGATCGTTTAATCGGCTGTTTCCGCTAGATGCATAGCCAATGCCTCCCAAAAGCCAGAAATTGCCAGCGGCATCCGTCCATTTATACCCATAATATCTGCTACCCGGTTTATTAGTTGTGGCAGCTACCTCTTGTGTTCCATATATACCTTGTTGGTTTGTTATATTATCTCCACTCATCCAGGCCCACTGGTTGGTAGCGGGGCTATATTTCCAAAGGTCGTTGAGAGATCCATAACTGCTGGCGGCACTTCCCTGCCCGCCAAAGAGCCATAGATTACCAGCAGTATCCTTTGATGCAAGACCTCCAACTCTACCACCCGGTTTATTCGCCAGGGCGGGCGTTCCTTTTACGCCATACACACCAAACTGAATTGTGGTAGTATCGCCTTTAAGCCAGGTCCATTGATTGGTAGCGGTACTATACTTCCAGAGGTCACTAAGGCCCAGGCTACTAATGTTGCCCCCAGCAATGCCTTGTCCGCCAAAAAGGAAGAAATTTCCGGCATTATCTGCCCAGGTAGTAGCTCCATACCTGCTACCTGGTTTATTGGCTAATGCTGCTGTGCCTTGTATTCCATATACTGCACCTCTGTCTGTAATACTGTCTCCTTTCACCCAGGTCCACTGATTGGTGGCAGGAGTATATTTCCATAAGTCGTTTAATCCATTTAAGCTGCTGCTACCGCTGGCAGCATAGCCATTTCCGCCAAAGAGCCAGAGATTGCCCACCGCATCCGTCCACGAAACACTTACGGTTCTACCACCTGGCTTATTAGCCGGATCAGCAACTCCTATTGTTCCATATATGCCTTTCTTCTCAGCTATACTATCTCCACTTACCCATGTCCATTCATTTGTGGCAAGGTCGTATTTCCATAAATCGTTTAATAAAAGACGTGTAGGAGGGATAACAGCATCATTGCCACGGCCTCCAAATAGCCAAAAATTACCTGACGCATCTGTCCATGTAGCGCTACCCTGCCTTGCACCCGGTTTGTTGGATGCTGCCGATACGCCTTTGGTTCCATAAACACCCGAGGAGTTAATGGTACTATCGCCCTTCATCCAAGTCCATTGGGAAGACGTTGTAATTTGAGCATTCAGATAAACGGAGAAAAAAAGAAGCAACAAAAATGCAGGAAGCGTGAAAATACCTTTCATACAGCGTAGTTTATAATGATTGAGGAAGTAAAAAAATGCATACAAACCGGGGGAGTGGGTAGTTTGCTGAATAGGCTGTGGAGGGCCTTTCTTTAGGAGGGAATAAGGCCATACAATTGTAATAAGACAGTAATATAGTTTAGTACCGGGCCCTTTTGCAAATGGTTTTTTAAAACGGATTTGCATACACGATTAGAT